>JAODMA010000205.1 GCA_025464545.1 Arthrobacter sp.
CGACCACGACTCCATCGCCATCGAGCAGGGCGTCGCCGACGCCGCCGGCGAGGAACTGGTCCTCGCCCAGTGCCGGACTGAAGAACACGACATTGCCGCCGCAGCCGGGGCCGACGCCATCGTGGTCCAGTACGCCCCCATCACGGACCGCGTCCTGGCGGCCCTGCCGCAGCTGAAGGCGATCGGGCGGTACGGCGTGGGCGTGGACACCCTTGACGTCGAGGCGGCCACCGCCCGCGGCGTTGCTGTGTGCAATGTGCCGGACTATGGAACCGAAGATGTCAGCGACCATGCCATAGCCCTGGCCGTCAGCCTTGCCCGCGGAATCGCCCGGCTGGACCGCGGCATGCGACGCGGGGAGCACTCGCTGCTCCCCGTCCAGCCCCTGCACCGGATGTCCACCAGGGTCTTCGGAGTGGTGGGCCTGGGCCTGATCGGCGCGGCCACTGCGCGCAAGGCCAAGGGTCTGGGCTACACGGTGATCGGGTCTGACCCGCTCGCTGAAATCGGGACGACGACGGCGGAAGGAGTCGCCGTCGTCGGGTTTGAGGAAGTGATTTCCCGCGCTGATGTGGTCTCCCTCCACGTTCCGCTCAACTCCCATACCCATCACCTGATCAACGCCGGCGTGCTGGCGCAGATGAAGCGCGGCGCGGTGCTGATCAACACCTGCCGCGGGGGTGTTGTGGACACCGCGGCCGTTGCGGACGCCCTCGACAGCGGCCAGCTCTACGGCGCAGGACTGGACGTCTTCGAAGCGGAACCCCTGGCCCTGACCAGTCCCCTGATCGGCTGTGAAAACGCCGTGCTGACCCCGCACGCCGCCTGGTACAGCGAGGAATCCTATGCGGAACTGAAACGCCGCACCATCGAAAACGTCCTCGAGGTATGTGCCGGACGCATGCCGCGCAACGTGATGAACGCAGGTGTGCTGGTTTGAGCGCAGCACTCTTGAACGGCACCATGCGCGCCGCCGTATGGACGGCGGCGGACACTATTGAGCTGCGGCAGCTGCCACTTCCGGAGGTCCCCGCAGGCTGGGCCTTGGTCCGGACGGAAATGACGGGACTGTGCGGCTCCGATTTTTCCATCCTGCACGGAACGCACCCCCGCGCCGAAGCTCCCCTGGTCATGGGCCATGAGATCACCGGCATCGTGCAGGTCGCGGCGGAGACCGGCCCGGCCGCAGGCACCCGCGTCACCGTGGAACCCCTCATCCACTGCGGCGAATGCCACCCGTGCAGCGGCGGAGACACCCACGTCTGCCGGGCGCTGAAACTGTACGGGATCGACGTGGCAGGCTCCCTCGCCGAATACGTCGCCCTGCCCGCCTCCGCGCTCATCCCGGTCAGCGACTCCGTGCCCGTCCAGGAGGCCGCCCTCGCCGAACCGCTGGCCGTCGCCGTCCACGCCGTATCCCGGGCCGGCCTGACGGGCGGGGAACGGGTGATGGTGTTCGGCGCCGGGCCCATCGGTATCCTGACTGCCCTGGTGGCACGCCATCAGGGAGCCGGCAGCATCCTCATTTCGGAGCCTTCCGAGGCCCGCCGACAGGTGGCCGAAGAACTCGGCTTCGCCACGGTGGCTCCCGGGCACGATCCGATCCAGGCCGTCCTTGCCGCGACCGGCAGGGACGGGGCGGACATTGTCTTCGACTCCGCGGCCCACCCGTCCGTTGCGGCCATGCTGCCCCGGGCCGTCCGGGTCCGCGGCACCATTGTCCTGGTCGGCGTTTACAAAAAGCCGGTCGAACTCGACCTCCAGGCCCTGACGTTCGCGGAGAACACCGTGGTGGGAGTCCGCGTTTACACGAGGGCAGCCGTGGAACGCGCGGTGGAGCTCATTGAAAGCCGCGAGCTGGGGCTGGAGCGGATCCCCACCCAGATCTTCGCACTTGAGGACACACGCGAGGCCTTCGACCAGGCCATGTCGTCCGGCCGGGTCCTCAAAGTATTTGTCAGTCCAGCTGCGGCGCCGGCCGCGCAAAACCAGGAAAGTTCATGAACCACACAGTAGAGAAATCGCCGTTCGACCTCAGCGGCAAGACCGCAGCCGTGACAGGCGCAGCGCGGGGGATCGGCCTTGGCATTGCACTGGGAATGGTCAACGCCGGCGCCAGCGTGGTGGCGCTTCAGCGCGGGCCCCTGGCCCCGGAACTGGCAGCCGCTGCGGAGCAGGCCGGAGTCAGCGCTTCGGCGGTGCACATGGACCTGGCGAGCGAAGCATCCGTTGCCGCGGCCGTTGAGGAAGCCGTGACGGGGCAGCAGATCGACATCCTGGTCAACAACGCGGGAACGCAGATCCGGCACGATGCCGCCGAGTTCCCCCTGTCCGATTTCGATCTCGTCATGGCGATCAACACCCGTGCCGTGTTCCAGCTGTGCCAAGGTTTCGGTGTGCCGATGATGGAACGCGGCGGCGGAAAGATCATCAACATGGCGTCTCTCCTCACGTTCCAGGGCGGCCTGCGGGTTCCGGCCTACGCCGCGTCGAAGGGCGCCGTGGCGCAGCTGACCAAGGCGTTGTGCAACGAATGGGCGCCCCGCGGCGTAAACGTCAACGCGGTGGCCCCGGGCTATATCGCAACTGACATGAATGAAGCCCTGCTCGCGGACGCCCAGCGCCACGAACAAATTTCTGTGCGGATACCGGCGGCACGCTGGGGGACGGGCGGCGACCTCGCCGGAGCCGTGGTGTTCCTGGCCTCCCCGGCTGCGGACTACATCCATGGCGTGGTACTCCCGGTCGATGGCGGGTGGCTGGCCCGATGAGCGAACTCAAGAGCCCACCCGTTTCGGCCATCCTGCAGGCCAACCCCGTGGTGGCCGTCCTCCGCGCCCGGCACGCCCGGGAGTACGCCCCGGTTGTCGAGGCACTGGTCAGCGGCGGCGTCCGGTCCATTGAACTGACCCTCAGCACTGACGGAGTCTTTGACCTCCTGCCCGACCTTAAACGCCAGTTCGGCGCTGACGCTGAAATCGGCGTCGGCACAGTCACCTCTGCCGACCAGGCTAAGCAGGCGCTCGACGGCGGCGCGGACTATCTCGTAACGCCCGCCATGGTGACGGACGTGATCCGTGCTGCGGCTGCCGCCGGCGTTCCCGTGTTCCCCGGCGGGCTGACGCCCACCGAACTTCTGACCGGCATGCACGCGGGGGCAACGGCCGTGAAGCTGTTCCCCGCCTCCACGGTGGGCCCGGGCTACCTGGGGCAGCTGCGCGGTCCCTTCCCGAATATGAGGGTCATTCCGTCGGGCGGAATCGGCATTGACGACGCCGCGGACTGGATCGCGGCAGGGGCCCTCGCGGTCAGCCTCGGGGGCCCGCTGCTCCGTGATGCATTCTCCGGCGGCGACCTCGGAGCCCTCACCGAACGGTCCCGGCAGCTGAGTGCGCTGGTCGCGGAAGCCGTCCAGGCGAGGGGCACACGGTGACCTTCACCGACGTCGTCACCCTGGGCGAAACCATGGGCCTGATGAAGGCCGAGGTACCTGGTCCGCTGGCCCAGGTACATCGCTCAGCCTGGGCGTGGGCGGCTCCGAAAGCGACTTCGCCATCGCGCTCCGCCGGTTGGGCACCTCTGACGTGGGTTGGCCGTTCGGCAATGCCTCGGCGAACTGGTCCTGCCTGAGCTCGCCGCCGAGGGGGTCGTGGTTGACCCGCTGCGCGACGAGTCGGCGGATATTGCCCGCGAAGCCGGTGTGCTGGTGTCCTTCGACCTGAACTACCGGGCCGCGCTGTGGTCCGCCGACGACGCAGGAGAGGTTTTCCGGAGCTTGATCGCCCAGGCGGACATTGTGTTCGCCGGTGACGATGAGGCCGCCATCGCGGTAGGACCGTCGGAGGACTCCCTGGAGCTTGCCCGGAGGGTTGCCCCCCGGGGCCCAGCCAGGCCGTCATCAAGCGCGGGGCCGCGGGCTGTGCCGCTATGATCGACGGAGTGGAATACGGGCAGGACGCCGTCCGGGTCAACGCCCTCGACACGGTAGGCGCCGACGACGCCTTTGTGGCTGGCTACCTTTTCGGA
>JAODMA010000210.1 GCA_025464545.1 Arthrobacter sp.
CTTCTGGTTCGCCGTCGCCCAGCCGCGCACGGCCGTCGACGAACACACCGGTGCTCCGGCGTTCGTGATTGAACCCGGCGGCTGGGTTCTGGCCCTTGAGGACCGGGGCGGCGAGTTCCTGGTCCAGCACACGGACGGCCGGGTGGGCGTGCTGCGCGACCTCAGCAATATCGAGCGCGGTTAGCCGGACGATGGTGGCCCCCGCTGAGGAGTCCCAGCCCGGCAGCGTCGCGTCTGCCAGCCCTGGCGCGTCAGCGCCAAATGAATCAGCTCCCGTGGGCCCTGGCATGGCCGGCCCCGCAACTGGCCGGTCCAAGGCCGCCGGCGAGTCCCTGCTCGGACTCAAGCGACGCGCCCGCCGGATCAACCGGGCGCTGGCGGAGCGGTACCCGTACGCGCACGCTGAACTGGATTTCCGGAATCCCTTTGAACTCGTAGTGGCCACGGTGCTCTCGGCGCAGACCACGGATGTGCTGGTCAACCAGATCACCCCGCTGTTGTTCGCCCGGTACCCGGACGCGCGGAGCCTGGCGGAGGCCGATCCGACTGAGCTTGAAGCCATCATCAAACCCACCGGGTTCTTCCGCGCGAAGGCCCGGAGCCTGCTGGCCCTGAGCAACCGGCTCGTGGATGAATACGACGGCGAGGTGCCCGGACGCCTGGAGGATCTCGTGACACTGCCCGGCGTCGGGCGGAAGACCGCCAACGTCGTGCTGGGAAACGCCTTCGGTATCCCCGGCATCACCGTGGATACCCATTTCGGCCGGTTGGCGAGGCGGTTCGGCTGGACGGACTCGGAGGATCCGGTGAAAATCGAATTCGACGTCGCCGAACTATTTGAGCCGAAGGACTGGACCATGCTCTCGCACCGGGTCGTGTTCCACGGCCGCCGGGTGTGCCATTCGCGGAAACCGGCTTGCGGGGCCTGCGCGGTGGCCAACTGGTGCCCGAGCTACGGGATGGGGGAGACCGATCCGGAGAAGGCGAAGAAGCTGCTGAAGTATGAGCTGGGCCCGGGACAGGAGGAGCTGCTGGCGAAGCTGCTTGCCGAGACCCACCGGGCCGCGGAAATCCGGATGGAATCGCAGAGGAAGCCTCGGTGACGGCCCGCCAGGATCTTGTCGATCTGGCGGCCGCGGTCGCGGCGGGCACGGCCCCGGCGCCGGATCCGCGCTGGCGGGAACTGGTCGTGGAACCAGGGGAGCGGGTCCGCCGCGCCGCCGTCCTGATGCTGTTTGGGGCCCTTGACTCCGTCCCCGCGGCCTCGGGCAGGAAACTTGCCCCGGCTGACCTGGACGTCCTGCTGCTGCAACGCGCCCAGACCTTGGATGACCATCCGGGACAGGTCGCCTTCCCCGGAGGCGGTATCGACGTCGGCGAGTCGGCGGTTGCCGCCGCCCTGCGTGAAGCCCAGGAGGAAACCGGGCTTGACCCGTCCGGCGTCGAGGTGCTCGGGGTCATGCCCGAGTTGGCATTGCCCCGCGGCAACTTCCTGGTGACGCCCGTCCTGGCCTGGTGGGCCGCCCAGTCACCCGTGCGGGTGGTCGACTACGGCGAGTCCTCCCAGGTCTTCCGGGTTCCTGTCCGCGATCTTCTGGATCCTGACAACCGGGTGATGGCGACCGTCAGCCGGGCAGGCCAGACCTTCCAAAGCCCAGCGTTCACCGTCAACGGAGTGGTGGTGTGGGGCTTCACGGGTATGATCCTCAACCAGCTGTTCGAGCAGCTGGACTGGGCGGTTCCGTGGGACCGAACCCGGCTCTACGGGATCGATGTCTGAGTCGGTCTGAAGGTCCCTCGGCCTAGCTTGGGGCGCGCCGGGCGCTGGGCCGCCGGCCGGCAGAGCGGACCGTTGCGTTGCCGCTCGGCGGCTTTTTCCGTGACCGGGACTTGTCGACGATCAGTCCGGTGGCGGCGTTCTCGCGCACGGCGGTGATGCCGGCAGCAGCGCCCTTGATGGTGTTGAACAATGGTGAAACGGCGACGACCGTTCCGTCCGGTGCCGTCAGCTTGAAGAAGTACGCTTTCTCCCCAGCTTCGGCGATCTCAAAAATGCCAGCCAATATTACTGCCTCCCAAATACTTGCCTCGTTGTATCAGCCGGCGGAAGTGTCGAAATGGACGCCGGCCTTTTCGAGGGTATCCGGGGGGACGGGCCATACACAACGCTACCGGCGGGTACGTTACATCTGGTGTCTTACGCCACCTATTTGGCTTTGTCGTAAGAGTCCACGACGGCGACGCTGACCGGGAATTCCACCGGGATCCGGCCGAAGAGCAGCTCCTTGGCGGCATTCGCTGCCTCCTCGATGGCCACGATGCAGTCGGCTACGGCGTCCTGCGGGCAGTGGACCATGACTTCGTCATGGAGGAAGAACACCAGTTCCCCGGCGGGGACGCCGTCCGCGCGCATGGCCCGCAGGCGGCGTCGTAGTTCCGCCAGCCAGCAGGCCGCCCAGTCCGCGGCGGAACCCTGGACCACGAAGTTCCGGGTGAACCGCCCCCGCGAACGGGCCAGGGAGTCCGCCCGGCGCTGCTCCTCGGCGGTGGCGGACTGCTGGCTCCGCAGCCACCCTTTGGACGGCGGCGGGCTGCTGCGGCCGAGCCGGGAGGTGACGGTCCTCCCGGCTTCGCCCGCGCGGGCCGCTTGCTCGACGAAGCCGACCGCACGGGGGTAGGC
>JAODMA010000293.1 GCA_025464545.1 Arthrobacter sp.
TCCATCATGCGGAGGGGATGCGTGCCTGCCATCCGGTCCAGGATGCTCCGGTCGTAGTTGCCCAGCCGCGAGACGAACGGCAGGTAGTGGCTCCTGGACAGTACGTTGACGGAGTCGATCTGAACGAGATGCAGGCGGACAAAGGTACGGCCCACCGCCCGTGCGCTCACGGGGCCGGCGGGCCGTACCTTGTCCAATCCCTGGGCTGCCAGTGCGATCCGCCGGGCCTGGTTAAGGCTCAGCGATTCATGCACGTCGGTCCCTTCGGTGGATGGTCCGCACCAGTCTAGGCGCTGGCGGGCTCATCCTCAGAACGGTACGCGATGACCTTTGGTTCCAGGGGGGCTTCGCCCGGTTCGCAGGTCTGGTCGAGGGAGATCACGCCGTAAGTCCAGCCTTCGCGGCGGTAGACGACGGAGGGCGCCTTGGTCTCTTTGTCAACGAACAGATAGAAGTCGTGACCCACGAGCTCCATGTTGTCGACCGCGTCGTCCAGGGTCAGGGACGCCGCGGTGAAAACCTTGCGACGGATCAGCACCGGAGAGTCCCCGGCGGGAATGTCGTTCTCCACCTCATACGGCGACTTCTCGGTGTCAGTGGACTGGGCCTCCTGCCGGCGGCTCGCTTCCTCGTAGAGGGGGGCGCTGGTGCTGGCCGGCTCCAGCGACGCCGTGGCTTCGCGCACCGCCACGGGGGTGTGCCTGCCGTGATGGACCTTCTTGCGGTCCTTCGCCCGGCGCAGGCGTTCAAGAAGCTTGTTATAGGCGAGGTCGAACGCGGCGAATTTGTCTGCGGCGCTGGCTTCGGCCCGGATTACGGGGCCGCGCCCCAGGACTGTCAGCTCGACAGTGAGCATCTCATCGGTCTGGCGGGCTTTGGTCTCCTTGGAGACCTTCGCGTCCACCCTCTGGACCTTGTCCCCCAATGACGCGATCTTTGAGATCTTCTCGTCGGCGTACTCGCGGAAGCGGTCTGAGACCGTCAAATTACGTCCGCTGATCATGAACTCCATGGTGCCCTCCAAATGACTTCGGTGACACGACGGCGGCACTTCCCGGGGCTGTTCTGACTGACAGTCGAGCCCCTTTCCGAGCCGCTATCGACAGGTACATCTGTTCTTGGTACCCATCTTCGACGTTAGTTCATACCCATCTGATATTCATCCTTTTTTGGTTTATTTTTTTCCTTGACGCCCGCCTTCGGCACCACTGAGCGGTCACTGGCCGGAATGTCGGACGCGACCGGCGGGCGTGTCGCAGCGAGGACCACGGCGCCCCGGACCACCGCGCCTGCCTGCCGCAAGGCACGGGCGGCTTCGGCAAGAGTGGCACCTGTGGTGAGCACGTCATCGACGATGATGCAGGGTTGCCCGCCCAGCCCGGGAGCCCGGAGTCCGCCCCGGACGCGCATCGATGCCCGCACCCGCTGCGACCGGGCACCACGGCCCAGACCTTTCTGCCCGCCGGCCAGGGACCGGGCCGGAGACCCTGACCGGGCCGGTGCCAGAGCTCGCGCCAGGGACCCTTCCCTCTGCAGGGTTCCTGACTTCTTCAGCGCGTCAACGATCCGAGGACCGGCGCGCTGGGGAGCGCCGCATGCCAGGTTCCGGCTCAACCTCCTGAGCAGGAGATGGACCGGGCTGAACCCCCGCTTCCGGAAGGCGCTGCTGCTCGTGGGCACGGGCACCAGCCAGAAGCCCGCCGGCTCCCCCGCTGCGGCACTTAGGGCTCCGCCGAGGGCCTGGGCCAGCACATGGCCGAGTTGCGCCTGGCCGTGCCGCTTGAATGACAGCACGGCCTGCGCCAGCTCTCCGCGGTAGACGCCGGCGGCAACCACCGGGAGCAGCACCGACCCGTCCATGTCCACCAGTGCAGGGGCCTGGGCCTCGGCCCGGAACGGGTTCCGGGTCAGGAGACGGACCTGCAGCGCACAGGTGACACAGAGCACGAGGTCCTCCGCCTCGCAACAGACGCAACCCACGGGAGCCGCGAGGGCAAGCAGTTCAGCAGCTGCGGCCGCTGTCCGGTCCGCCAGCCGCACGAGTCCGGGAGGATAGTCACCTCGATGCCTCGACGTTCGGGACGCGGGTGGGGACAGGTCCGGATCGGCGGCATGCCGGTGGGACTGCCTGCGGTTCCGCCTGCGCCTGGTCATGGTTCAAGGCTGACGTGCATCGGCCCCCGGCGACAGCGCCAACGGGGATATGTGAACAACGCGGTTATGTGCTTCGGTTCACCCGGGGAAAGCCGGATCCGCCGGACCCTTGAGCTGCGGCGACCAGCCGTTGCCGAGCCGCTGGAAGATGCCTTCGGCAGACTGCGCATAGATCTCCTCCGCACCGTTACCGGCGCTGAGGGCCGTCAGCCCGGGCCACGGCGCGAGCGGCTCCGGTTGTGCGGACGTCAGCGACAGCAGCTCGGGGATCACGGTTTCGCTCGCGGAGCCCTTCAGAACGGCGACTGTGGCGTCGTCGACCCAGACCCCCTGGTCCGGATCGCGGGCCGTCAGCAGGGTCATCGGTGCCGTCAGGTCCCGCGGCGTGCCGTCAGCCGCCCGGATGATGCCTGTCACCTGGACCCTGGTCTTGCCGTTCTGCTCGGAAATCACGAGCGCCCGTGCGCCCTCACGTGACACCCTGAACTCCTTGACGGTGCGGCCGGCCAGCCAGCCCGGCGCCAGCGAGACCGTCGGCACGGCCGCGCCCTCGGCCACCCCGACCGGCCGGTAAGCAATGACTTCGGTGGCGCCGCTGGCCCCCGGACCGGCGGTCCATACCCAGTCATAGCGGCCGAAGGAGGGCCTGGACAAGGTGGCGCGGGTAGTCAGCGCCCTGGCGGCCTGGCCGGGCACGATGCTGTACAGGGTTGTCCGGCCGGCGTTGAGGAACGCCGCCGATTGGGAGACGGGCGACTCCGCCGGTGCCCTGGGCGCCAGGGCCGAGACGGACTGGATATCCGGAAGCGGTGAGATCCTGTTGTTCTCATACCGGACCAGCTCGTTGTTGCTGACGGCGATCTGGTGGGCCGGGACGTTCTTGTCGCGGATCGGCGCCAGCACCGAACCGTTGTCCTCGACCCGTACGAGATCCTGGTTGGCCCGGAGCTCAACGTTGATGACATCGGGCTGGCTCCGGAATGTCAGGGCCAGCTGCGTCTGCATCCGCAGCCTGTCCTCATTGGAGGCCTCCACCAGGTCCTTCGCGGTGAGATCTACCTGGGCTGCGCCGGAGACAACGGGCACTGATTCCCTGGCCAGCTTGATACCCGAGGGGAAGGCGCTGACGACGGCGCCCTTGAGATAGGGTGCGGGTCCACCGAGAAGGGCGCTGGTCATCGCCTTCACGGTCTTCTTCCTGATGAACCAGCGGACATCGGGGACCGCGTAGGTGAAGGTGGGATCGTAAAAGTAGATCGGATAGGCACCGTAGATCACCTTGAACGTCTCTTCCGGGATGGCCGTGCCATCCGCGATTTCCGCGATCCTCCATTCACCGTCCACCTGGGTCAGGGTCGCCGGAATGTTCTCCGTGGTGCCCGCCGGGAGCTGGGTGGCGACGCCGTCGGCGTCCACTGAGTAGGCCACGTCGAGTTCGTAGTTGAACACGTTTTCGGCGCCGGTGGGCACCACCCGGGCGGACCGGAAGACGAGAACCCGCTGGTCCGGTTTCCAGGTGACCGAGGAGGCCTGGGTGAGGTATTGGCGGGCGACGGCGTAGTCGTCCTCGTAACCGCTGCCGGCCAGGTAGAAGTCCTCGATCACGGCCTCGGGTCCGGCGCCCGCGCGGGGAGCAGACGGGAAGAATACGGGGGCGTTGTTGGGGTTTCCGGCGCTTTCGTCCGTGCTCTTGCCGACCGGCCCGGAACGCGGGATCTGGGCGCAGGACGTAAGCATCAACAGAACGACGGCCAGCGCGGCGGCGCACACCGTCTTCAGCCTGACCCTCATGCCTCCCCCTTCAATCCGTCAGCACTGCCGCCGGCTGCGCGGGGCGCGGTTCCCGGAACGGCGGCCTCGCTCTCCGGAGCGGGCGACGGGGCCAACAGCAACATGGTGCGCTCGGGGCCGGAACCGGGCAGTCCGACGTCGGCCGGTTCCAGCTGGAGCGGCGATCTGGTGATCGTCTCGCCCTGCCGGAGCGGCAGGGTCAGCCGGAAGTTGGATCCGTTGCCCTTTTCTCCCCACGCCTGCAGCCACCCGTTGTGGAGCTTGGTGTCCTCGGCCGCGATCGAAAGACCCAGTCCACTGCCTCCAGTGGTCCGGGCCCGGGCCGGATCGGCGCGCCAGAACCGGTCGAAGACGCGGGCGGCCTCGGCCGCGCTCATGCCGATCCCATGGTCGCGGACCGCCACGGCCACGGCGGTGCCGTTGGCAGCCACGGACACGTTCACCGGCCGGCCCTCGCCGTGTTCCAAGGCGTTCAAAATGAGGTTGCGCAGGATCCGGTCGATCCGCCGGTCATCCATCTCCACGATGATG
>JAODMA010000315.1 GCA_025464545.1 Arthrobacter sp.
GCCCTTGACCCAGGGCCGGAACAGCGTCTTCAGCACCGGCCCGAGAACGAACGTCTTCATGAACCAATAAAACACGGGTGTACCTCTCCGGAAGGCGTCCGGCCGGCCCTTCGTCGGGTCCGGCCAGGACTGCAATGACACCCTACTCTAGTGAGTTTTGCGCCGAACAGTGACACGATGGGCACATGACCGGAAGCAGCACTCCCCTGGCGCCCGCAGCGTTCAGTTACCCCGGCCACGGCGACAATGCGGGCATCGGCGTGGCGATCTGCCACGGCTTCACCGGCAGCCCCCTCAGCGTCCTGCCCTGGGCCCGGCACCTGGCCCGCCAAGGCTTCGCCGTGTCCGTTCCGCTGCTGCCCGGCCACGGCACCGACTGGCGGGACCTTGCCCGCCACAACTGGCAGGACTGGTACTCGGCCTTCGAGCTCGCGTATCGGGAGCTTGCCGAAGGAACCCGGGACTGCTTCGTTGCGGGGCTCTCCATGGGCGGGACCATCGCGCTGCGCACCGCGGCCCGGCATCGGGTCGCCGGAGTCGCCGTCGTGAACCCCGGGTTGAGCTTCTACGACCGCAGGGTGCGTTACATCGGGCTGCTGAAGTACCTCCAGCGGACCACGGTCCCGCTCCAGGAACAGAACCCGACGGCGGCGCCCACGGACGACGGCGACTACTCGCTGACCCCCCTCGCAGCCGTCCACCAGCTGCGCCGCCTGTTCCGGGCCACGGCCAGGGAACTCCCCGCCGTCGAGGCCCCGGCCCTTGTCTTCAAATCGGACACCGATGTCGTGGTCCCGCCGTCCTCCCTGGAGCTGCTGCGGCGGCGTCTCGGCTCCCGCGAGGTGCAGGTAGTCCCGCTCCGCGACAGCGGCCACGTGGCCACGCTCGACGTCGATGCGCCGCTGATCTTCGATCAATCCACCCGTTTCTTCCTGCAGCGCGCAGCCGCACGGTCCCCGTCGGCTTCCCGGCCGTCGGCCACCACAGCACCGGAGACGCCATGAGCACGAGCCCCGACCACACGCCGTTCAGCGCCCCGTTCACTGGCACGGGCCCCGGGACCGGCGTCGTGCTGTCCCATGGCTTCACCGGCAGCCCGCACGGCCTGCGGGACTGGGCACGGTCCCTGGCCGACGCTGGTTACGCCGTACGGATGCCGTTGCTTCCCGGTCACGGCACGAGCTGGCAGGAGTTGGCCCGGACGCGCTGGCAGGACTGGAACGGCGCCCTCGACGCGGCGTACTTGGAGCTGGCGGACGAGTGCGAGCACATCGTCGTTGCCGGCTTGTCCATGGGCGGTGCACTGGCGCTCCGGATAGCTGCAAGCCGTCGCGTGGCCGGCGTCGTGGTGGTCAATCCCGGTCTCGTCATCGACGACCCCCGCGCCCCGCTGGCCGGCATCCTCAAGCTCGTGCTCAAGAGCACCCCGGCCATCGCCAACGACATCCTCAAGGAAGGGATCAATGAGGGTGCCTATCCCCGGACCCCGGTGGCCGCCGCGCATGAGCTCAACAAGATGTTCAAGGACACAGTGCGCCTGCTGCCGCGGATCACGGCCCCGGTCCGGGTCTACCGCTCCGCGGTGGACCATGTGGTCTCCGATTCGAGCATGCTGGCGCTGCGCCGCGGGCTGATCCACGCCCCGCTGGAGGTTATCCGGCTCGAAAACAGCTACCACGTGGCTACCATGGACAACGATGCGCCCGAGATTTTCCGCGGTTCGGCGGAATTTATCCGCTCGGTGGTTGACGCCGGCACGCCGGGCGCTGCCCACGCTAGCCAGAAGGACACGGCAGATGACTAGACCGGACCCCACCTCTCCGGATTCCGGAGCCAACCAGGACGACGCCGTCTGGCAGGACCTTGTGGCCAGGCTTGAGGCCGGCCCCGGCCCGGCCGGCCCGAACGACCACGCAACCGGCGACCCTGCCGGGGAATCCGCCCTGGCCAGGCCGTTCAGCGACTTCGACCCGTTGGGACTTTCCGGTGCCCCGCCCGTTGAACTCTCCGCCAAGGAACGGCTCGCCCGAACGCCGGAAGCAAAAGGCGCGCCAGATGCCAGGGACTCCTCCGGCCGTGATGCTGCTCCGGACGGTCCGGAGGACCTGGCCGGGCCCCGGGACTATGAGGCCGACGACGATCCCTTTGTCGCGGACGAGTTCGTGCCGGAGGAGCCGCCCAGCCTGGCCGGCGCGGACCCGATGACAGTACTGGCCTGGCTGGGCGCCGTCGGCGGCCCGATCGCCCTCCTGATGTCCGCCATGTTTTGGCGCTCGGCCCCGCTGATGGCCATCCTGGGGATGGTCGCAGCCTTTGCGGCGTCGGTGGTCTTCCTGATCATGAAGCTGCCGGGCGAGAAGGACGAACACGACGACGGCGCCCGCATCTAGGGCCGTTCCTCCCCTAGCTGTGCATGCGGCTGCTGACCCGGGACAGGTCCGCGGCCCCGATCAGGCCCGCATTCGGACCGAGCGCCGCGAGTTCGATCCGTGCCGCCGGACGGAACCCTCGTCCGGTCAGGTTCCTGGCAAAGGCCTTCCGGGCCGGCGCCACAAGCAACTCGCCGGCGTCGCAGAGCCCGCCGCCAATGACGAATGTTCCCGGATCCAGCGCGGCGGCCAGGTTGGCCAGCCCGAGCCCAAGCCACTCGCCGACGTCTTCAAGGAGCTCGCGCGAGGTGGGATCCCCGGCCTCCGCCAGCTCCGTGACGATCACGCCCGTGATGCTGTCCACCTGTCCGCCCACAACCTTGAGCAGCTCCTGGGCCACCGGCGAGTTGGCAGCCGCAAGCTCCCGTGCCTCCCGGCCGAGTGCATTGCCGGAGGCGTACTGCTCCCAGCAGCCGCGGTTGCCGCATTCGCACCGGTGGCCGCCCGGCAGAATGATCTGGTGGCCGAATTCCCCCGCCACCCCGAAGCGGCCGCGCTCCAGCCGCCCGTCCATCACCATCGCACCTCCGATGCCGGTGCCAAGCGTGATGCAGACCAGCCGGTCCTCCCCCCGCCCGGCCCCGAAGCGCCACTCGGCCCAGCCGGCCGCATCGGCGTCGTTGGTCAGCAGCACGGGACGGCGTAGCAGCCGCTGCAGATTGTCCCGCAACGGCTCATTGCGCCAGGCCAGGTGCGGGCTGAACAGCACCGTCCCGCCGTCGAGGTCCATCCAGCCGGCGGCGCCGATCCCGACCGACCAGATCCGGTGCCCCCGGCCCAGTTCCTCGACGAGTTCCACGATCACTTGTTCTACTGCCCGCGGGGCACTGCCCGGGGTGGAGCGTTTCGCCTGGCTCAGGATCCGGCCCTCGGCGTCCACCACGCCCGCCGCGACCTTGGTGCCGCCGATGTCCACGCCGATCGCGAGCCCCTTCCGGCCCAGCCTCAGGTGCTCGCGCAGCCCCTGCCCCGCCACCGTTCCAACGGTTCCGGCGCCGGCACCATCCCGGGTCCGGCGCCGCCACGCGGCAGGCCTGCGGTAGGGGGCGGGCTGCGGGCCGGGCATGGGTGCTTGCATGGTTCCCTATTCTATTGGCCGGACGGCCCCAGCCGGCAGAACCCGGCGCCCGGGGCAAGCTACGGTTGGAGACCTGCCGCCTGGCCCGGCCCGGACTTGGGCGTGGCCCCGGACAACGCCAGCACCGCCGGCGCCCGGCGAAACCTTTTACCATAAAGTTACCCGCGAGTAGTGGTGCGGGACACACCCGGCGCCGGCCACATACTAGGCTAAGCAGTACCCGCTGCGGGTCTATGGATATCAAAGGAGCTATCGTGCGAGAAATCAGT
>JAODMA010000330.1 GCA_025464545.1 Arthrobacter sp.
AGTTCGGTCCGTACCTCAAATCGGGGGAGGGCAACACGTGGGGTGACTCCGTGAACCTGGACGGCCCCGGCTCCGATGACGTGCGCCGCTACATCCTGGACAACGCCGCCATGTGGCTCCGCGACTATCACGTGGACGGGCTGCGGCTCGATGCCGTGCATGCCTTCAAGGACGAGCGCGCAGTGCACCTGCTGGAGGATTTCGGCGCCCTCGCCGACGAGGTGTCCGCCGAGACCGGACGCCCTGCCACCATGATCGCCGAATCCGACCTCAACAATCCGCGCCTGCTCTACCCGCGGGACGTCAACGGGTACGGACTGGCCGGACAGTGGAGCGACGACTTCCATCACGCCGTCCACGTCAACGTCAGCGGCGAGGCGACGGGATACTACGAAGATTTCGAGTCGCTCGGGGCGCTGGCCAAGGTCCTGGGCTCGGGGTTCTTCCACGATGGCAGCTACTCCTCCTTCCGGGAGCGGCATCACGGCCGGCCGATCAACCCGGCGCTGGTCCACCCGGCCGCGCTCGTGGTCTGCAGCCAGAACCATGACCAGATCGGCAACCGCGCCACCGGCGACCGGCTGTCCCAGTCGCTGCCTTACGGGCAGCTGGCGCTCGCCGCCGTCGCAACCCTGACCTCGCCGTTCACCCCGATGCTGTTCATGGGGGAGGAATACGGGGCCACCACGCCGTGGCAGTTCTTCACCTCCCACCCGGAGCCGGAACTCGGCAAGGCCACCGCGGAAGGCCGGATCAAGGAATTCGAGCGGATGGGTTGGGACCCCGCGGTTGTGCCGGATCCCCAGGATCCGGAAACGTTCCGGCGTTCCAAGCTCGACTGGTCCGAAGCCGCGGAAGGGGACCACGCCCGGCTGCTGGAGCTGTACCGCTCGCTGATTGCGCTGCGCCGCTCGACTCCTGAGCTCACCGATCCCGGCTTCGAGGACACGGCCGTGGACTTCAGCGAAGCCGAACGCTGGCTGGTGCTGCGGCGCGGCCGCGTCCAGGTCGCGATGAACTTCTCGGCCGAACCGCGCCGCCTGGCCGTCCGCGGCGCTTCCCTGCTGCTGGCAACGGACGACGCAGCGTTGCTCGACGCCGCTTCCGCCGGACACCTGGATCTTCCCGGCCACAGCGCCGCCATCATTTCCGAATAGGACAGGAACCTACGCATGACATATGTTGCGGCCGAGAACCGGTATGACTCCATGCCCTACCGCCGGGTGGGACGCAGCGGGCTGAAACTGCCTGCTGTTTCGCTGGGCCTGTGGCACAACTTCGGCGACGACAAGCGCTTTGACGAACAGCGCGCCATTCTTCGCCGCGCCTTCGACCTGGGCGTGAACCACTTCGACCTGGCCAACAACTACGGTCCGCCGGACGGTTCCGCTGAAACCAACTTCGGACGGCACCTGCAGGACGACTTCAAGCCCTACCGCGACGAACTGGTCATCTCCACCAAAGCCGGCTACTACATGTGGCCGGGTCCCTACGGAGAATGGGGATCACGCAAGTACCTGCTCTCCAGTCTGGACCAGTCGCTGCAGCGGATGGGCCTCGATTACGTGGACCTCTTCTACAGCCACCGTCCCGACCCCGAAACCCCTCTCGAAGAGACGAGGGGGGCCCTGGATTATGCCGTACGTTCCGGCAAAGCCCTCTACGCCGGCATCTCCTCCTACACGCCGGAGCAGACCCTGGAGGCAGCGCGCATCCTCAAGGGACTCGGGACGCCGCTGCTGATCCACCAGCCCAGCTACTCCATGCTCAACCGCTGGACCGAGAGCGGCAGCCCCAACCTTTATGAGGCTCTTGACCAGGTGGGGGCGGGCTCCATTGCCTTCTCGCCGCTGGCGCAGGGGATGCTCACCGACCGCTACCTCAACGGAATTCCCGCGGATTCCCGAGCCGCAAAGGCGCGTTTCCTGTCCGAGGATGCCATCACAGACGAGAAGTTGGACCGGATCCGCGGCCTGCACGGCCTCGCTGCCGGCCGCGGGCAGTCACTGGCGCAGATGGCCATTGCGTGGATCCTGCGCGACCAGCCGAAGGGCTCGCCGGTCACCTCGGCACTGGTGGGCGCCTCCAGCGTCGGCCAGCTGGAAGACACCCTGTCCGCCGTCGACAACCTCGAATTCAGCGCCGAGGAACTGGCGGCAATCGACCGGTTCGCCGTCGAGTCAGACATCAACCTCTGGGCGCAGAAGTAACCGGCTTCCCCGTGTAACAGAAATACCGGGGCCGCCCGGGAACAACCACGGCCCCGGTTCGGTTGACTACAATGCTAAGGGGCGTCGTATGGCGCCGTGCCCGCCAGCCGCCGTCGTGCAACAGAGCACATCCGCGCCGGGCACATGACGTTCGTTCTCAAAGGAGTTCCGTGTCTTCAAATCCGATTCGTGTTGCAATCGTCGGCGTAGGTAACTGTGCCGCATCGCTGGTCCAGGGCGTCCAGTACTATCAGGACGCTGATCCGCAGGCCACGATCCCGGGTCTGATGCACGTGGAGTTCGGTAAGTACCACGTCAACGGGCTCGGCCGGTGACTGCTCGATGGTCTCGAGGTAGTACTTGCCGAGGCCGTCCAGGGTGTGGCCGCGCTGGACGGTCACGCCGGTGGGGGGAACGTCGGCGATCTTGATGGTGTTGTTTTCGCTGGCCAGGATGGCGTCGGCAAGGTCAACGCCGACCTTCTTGCCATCGACATCAAAAGCGGCAACAAACTGGAC
>JAODMA010000334.1 GCA_025464545.1 Arthrobacter sp.
GGTTCCGTATACCCGACGCTGCAGCAGATCGTTGATGAAGAACTCATCGCGCCGGTGGGTGACGGCCGACGCACTGAGTTCACGCTCACGGACGCCGGCAGGGCTTATGTGGCCGATCACGCCGAGGAGCTCGGGGACGCGTGGAACACCGACCCTCAGGGATCCGGTCCGGCTTTTCATCAAAGCGTGGGCAAGCTCTTCGGCGTCATCCATCAGTTCCGTTTTTCGGCCAGCGAGGAACAACGTAAGGCCGCGATCGAAAAAATCGATGAAACCCGCCGCGCGCTGTACCACATCCTCGCCGACTAGTCCCTTCGGGCCGCCGACAACCCCGCCCGGCAAATGCCGCCGAAAGCCTGGCGCAATTCCGGGTCCGGGCAGGGGTCGCCAGGCGGATCACTCGGGGGTGACGTACGCGCCCGCGATGCCGCCGTCGACCAGGAAGGTGGAGGCGGTAATGAAGGACGAGTCGTCGCTGGCCAGGAAGGCCACCGCGGCGGCCAGCTCTTCGGGTTCGGCGAAGCGACCCATTGGAACGTGGACGAGCCGGCGGGCGGCCTTCTCGGCGTCCTTGGCGAAGAGCTCTTTGAGCAGCGGCGTGTTGACGGGACCCGGGCAGAGGGCGTTGACCCTGATGCCCTGGCGGGCAAATTCGACACCCAGTTCACGGCTCATGGACAGGACGCCGCCCTTGGAAGCGCTGTACGAGATCTGCGAGGTGGCAGCCCCCATGACCGCAACGAAGGACGCCGTGTTGATGATGGAGCCTTTGCCCTGTGCCTGCATGTAGGGCAGAGCGTATTTGCAGCAGTAGAAGACGGACGTGAGGTTTACTTCCTGCACCTTCCGCCAGGCTTCGATGCCGGTGTCGAGAATTGACGCGTCGCTCGCGGGAGAGATCCCGGCATTGTTGAACGTGATGTCCACGCTGCCGTAGGTCTCGTTGGTCACCGCATAGAGGTTCTTGACGTCTTCTTCGCTGGTAACGTCGACCTTCACGAAGAGGCCTCCGACTTCTTCGGCGGCCCGCAGACCCGCTTCCGGGTCCACATCGGCAATCACGACGTGCGCTCCCTCCGAGGCAAGCCGGCGGGCTGACGCAAGCCCGATGCCGCTGGCACCACCGGTGATGACGGCACTACGGCCCTTGAGACGGTTCGATATAACTTCAATCATGCTGGCTTCCTTGATGTTGGTGTGGACGTCGTTACGGGCTTGTGGAGATAAAGACGTTTTTTGTTTCGGTGAAGGCGTTCAGGGCGTCCGGGCCCAGTTCGCGACCCAATCCGGACTGTTTGAAGCCTCCAAACGGTGTGGAGTAGCGGACGGAGGAATGGGAGTTGACGGAAAGATTTCCGGACTCCAGCCCTCGAGCCATCCGTAATGCCCGGCCGATATCCCTGGTCCAGATGGACCCAGAGAGGCCGTAAATCGAGTCATTGGCCAGCCGGAGAGCCTCTACTTCATCCCTGAACGGCACCACGGCCACAACCGGGCCGAAGATTTCCTCCCGCATCACCCGGTCCTCGGGGGACGGCGTCAGCACGGTGGGAGGGAACCAGAATCCCTTGCCGGTGGGGGCCGAGCCCTGAAACGCGATGGATGAACCGTCGGGAATGTAGCCAGAGACTGTTCGGTGTTGGGCGGCGGAAATCAGGGGGCCCATGAAGGTTCCTTCGTCCCGGGGGTCCCCCACCCGCAACCCCTTCACTGCAGGTTCCAACAGCTCGAGGAATTTCTCGTAGACATTGTGCTGGACCAGGATCCTGGAGCGGGCGCAGCAGTCTTGTCCGGCGTTATCGAAGGCGCCTCCGGGTGCGGCGGCGGCGGCCGCCTCGAGGTCTGCGTCGGCGAAGATGATGTTGGCGCTCTTGCCGCCCAGTTCCAGGGTCACTGGTTTGACCTGTTCCGCGCACCCGGCCATGATGCGCTTGCCCACACTGGTCGAGCCGGTGAAGACAACCTTCCGCACTGCTGGGTGGGTGACGAATCGTTCTCCCACCACCGAGCCCTTGCCGGGGATGATCTGCAGCACTCCTTCGGGCAATCCTGCTTCCCGGGCCAGTTGTCCGATGCGCAGTGCGGTCAGCGGCGTCAGTTCGGCTGGTTTGAGCACGACGGTATTGCCCGCGGCCAGTGCGGGGGCGAATCCCCAGGCGGCGATTGGCATGGGGAAATTCCAGGGGACAATGACGCCGACGACGCCGAGAGGTTCGTTGAAGGTGACGTTGATCCCTCCGGCCACCGGAATTTGCTGACCCAGGTGGCGCTCCGGTGCGGCGGAGTAATAGCTCAGGACATCGCGGACGTTGCCGGCCTCCCAGCGGGCATTGCCGATGGTGTGCCCGGCGTTGAGCACTTCGAGTTGGGCAAGGTTCTCCAGGTCGGCGTCAACTGCTGCGGCGAAACGGCGTAGCAGCAGGGCCCTGTCGGCTGGGGCGATCTGGCGCCAGCCTTCGAATGCCCGGTCAGCTCTTTCGATCGCCTGGTCAGTATCCTCCAGCGTGGCCAGGGATATGGTTTCGATGATCTCTTCCGTCGCCGGATTCAGTACGTCAAACGTGCTGATGGACATTGGCCGAGGCCTCCATTCGTTCGTTGCGGTAGTTGTGTGCTGCCTCGATGAGTCCCTCAAACAGCCGCAGATCGGCGGGGTTCTGTTCAGGGTGGAACTGCACGCCGAGTGCCCATCCTCCGGATGTCGTTTCAAGCGCCTCGACCGTGCCGTCCGCAGCCGCTGCGGTGACACGCAGTCCGTCGGCGATCTGATCTATGGCCTGATGGTGGTAGCACGGTGCGCTGGCGCGTGGCCCGAGGGCCCCGCGGCTGATGCTTCCCTCGGTTGTTGTGAATTCGACGTTGCCGAATACGCCCGGCGCGGGTTGGTATTGGGCTTGCGGGTTTACGTCAGGGATGTGCTGGATGAGTGACCCGCCCAGCGCCACGTTGAGGATCTGAGCTCCGCGGCAGATGGAGAAGAGGGGCACTCCCGCGGTCAGCGCCGCACGGGTCAACGCGATGTCGTGCTCGTCCCGGGCGGGCTGTGCGCGGGTCGTAGGATGTGGTTCTGCACCGTACCGTTCCGGGTCGACGTCGCTGCCGCCGGAGATGATCAGACCGTCGAGTAGCTCGATGACGGTCGGGTCCGTGCCGACGGGGGGCAGGAGCACAGGGGTGCCGCCCGCGGCCACGACGGCGTGGACGTAGGTTCCCGGCAGGATGGCAGCGTCCCCCTTCCAGACACCCCAGGCAGCTTCCTGGTAGTAGGTGGTCAGCCCAATGCGGGGACGGTACATATTAGAGACGTTCAAAGACACGCTTGCGCTCCCAATCCGTCACCGCGCCGTCGAACGCTTTCAGTTCGACTGAAGCGGCGTGCCCGTAATGATCCACCACCTCATCGCCGAAGGATTTGCGGGCGATTTCGCTGGTGATCAGCAGTTCGCGGGAGTCACGCAGGGTGGTGGGAATCCGGTCTGCATCCGACAGGTAAGAGTTACAGGTATTGATAGGCTGCAGGTGGATCTCGTTCTCGATGCCGTGGATGGCGGCTGCTATGAGTGCAGCAGCTGCAAGGTAGGGGTTGACGTCGCCGCCACCCACACGGTTTTCGACCCGTAGGGCTGCTCCGCGTCCCACCACGCGCAGTGCGCAGCTGCGGTTATCCAGTCCCCACGCGATGGCGGTAGGCGCAAAGCTGCCCTCAACGAACCGTTTGTAGGAATTGATGTTGGGTGCGAGGAAGTATGACAGCTCCTTCAGTGCGGCCAGCTGTCCGGCGACATAGTGCTCCATTACCGGGCTGAAACCGTGTTGGCCGTCGCCGGCCAGTACCGGGTTTCCGTCCAGGTCCGTCAGGCTGAAATGGATGTGGCAGGAACTGCCTTCCCGTTCGTTGTACTTGGCCATGAACGTGATGCTCTTGCCGTGCTGCGCTGCGATTTCCTTGGCGCCGTTTTTGTAGAAGACGTGGTTGTCACAGGCTGCGAGCGCATCGGTGTATCGGAAGGTTATTTCCTGCTGACCGAGGTTGCATTCGCCTTTGGAAGATTCGACCACCAGGCCTGCTTTCTCCATTCCCGTCCGGATGTGGCGGATGACCGGTTCCAGCCGCGCGGTGGCCAGGAGCGAGTAATCCACGTTGTAGCGGGTTGCCGGCGTCAGCCCTTCGTAGTTCTTGTCCCAAGCTTCCTCATAGCTGTCGTCAAACATGATGAACTCAAGTTCGGTGCCGATGTGGGCGCGGTAGCCCAAAGCCTCCAGCCGCTCGATTTGCGCCCGAAGGATCTGCCGGGGCGATTGGCTGACCGGGCGCCCGTCCAGCCAGAAAATGTCGCACTGGATCATGGCCGTCCCTTCCAGCCAAGGAACGAGACGCAGCGTCGATACGTCCGGGCGCATGACCATGTCCCCGTAGCCGTTCGCCCAGGAGGACATGGCGTATCCCTCACTGGTGTTCATCTCCACGTCCACTGAAAGGAGATAGTTGCAGCCTTCGGCCCCGTGGCCCAGGACGTCTTCCAGGAAGGACCTGGCCCCGCAGC
>JAODMA010000338.1 GCA_025464545.1 Arthrobacter sp.
GCGGAATAGCTCAGCGGCCCTGTCTCGTTCTTGACCGACGTCAGGCTGAGAGCGTAGGCGTGGAAGTGGGCGTCGATGAGCCCGGGAATCACTGTCCGGCCGCCGGCGTCCACGACGGTGCCGGCGGGTTCGATGTCTTGGCCCACGGCGGTGATCCGGCCTTCACGGACGGTGATGGAGCCCTCGATCAGGTCCGGGGACTCGCCGTCGAAGATCAGAGCGTTTTGGATAGTGAGGGTCCCTGCGCGATGGGTTGTCACGTGCGGGTGTTTCCTTCCTGTTGACCAGCGCGGTAGGGCTCCCCGAATAGGCGCCCGACCGCGACGGCACTAGTTGGTGGCGGCAAGTGCATTTTCGAGCAGCTGAACGGAGCGCTCCGCGATCTTCGTGGCTGCGTCCACCGACTGCTGGTCATAGCTGCCCTCGGGGGCGAGGAAGTTCATGGAGCCGATGGTCTGGCCGTTGCTTACCACTGGAACGTTGACGATGGCCCCACAGCCCAGAGACTCGATGGTGGCAGAGTCGAAGAAGAATGCGCGGACCGCTTCCTTGTCCGCGCCCAGGAAGGGTTGTTGTCCTTTGAGAACCTGTTCCAGCCACATCGGGTTGGTGTCCCCGGCGAGGGTCTTCTTCCCGCCGACAGGGTAGACGTCCGGGTGGGTGGTGTAGATGCGCGCCATGCTGGTACCGCCCTCGGCAATGACGGAGGCGGTGAAGAGCGTGACACCGACCGTGTCTTGGGCATTGGCATGCACGGCGTCAAAGGATTCAAACTGGGAACTCATGGGAGTCCTTTCTTGTTGCGGTGGGATCTTGGGAAGTTGTTAGGTCCGGCAGGCGCCCCGAAGCACCCCGAAGCACATGGAGGATCAGGTGGACGGACAGCAGTTGGGCGGGAGTGTCAAGAGGGACGCCCAGTTCGCGGGCCCGGTTGAGCCTGCCCTGCAGGGTGTTCCGGTGCAGGCCGAGGGATTTTGCGGCCAGGCCGACAGAGCCGTGATGGTCCAGGAAGGAGGCCACGGCCGCAATGATCACGTCCCGGTCGGCGCTCGCCATCAGCCGCGGCAGAGTCAACTCGGCGATGAGCGCGACGGCGTCCATGTCCACGAAGGTGTTGGCAGCCCCGACTCCCAGGTCGGCGAAACCCAGCACAGTGCCCGGCGCCTTTGACCCTGCCGACTGGGCAGCCAGCCTGGCCTCCCGCACGACGGACCGCAGGGCCGGGGGCTCCTCAAACCACCGTGACAGCCCGGCCACCAGCCCCAGTTCGGCAAGAGCCTGCCTGAGCCGTGCCGCAATCCGTGATTCCAGCCGTGCCGCGGCCGCCCGGTCTGCGGCTGGAACGAGTGCCAGCCAGCCGCCGTCGACCTCGGCCAGGGGACTACGTAGGGCAACTTTCCGCCAAAGCAAGCGCAACACCGCTGTCAGCTCCGGGCGGTGTCCTTCCATTGCTGCGCCGTGGATCCACACGGCGACATACCGTTCCTCCCGGCGCCAGCCCAGCTGAATCAGCAAGTGCCGGTGTTTCGCCTCGAATGCCTCGCCGGTGGAACCGGGATCACGGTCCAGCAGGGAGAGCGCCGCGGTGGGGACAGCACGGGCGGTCTCGAGGAAGTCGCCCAGCAGCCACGCCGCCTTCACCGAGGGGGTGGCCACTTCAAGGATGGAACGGACCAGCCGCAGGTTGCCGACGCCGGAAGCGGGCACGCGGGCGGTGAGCGTGGACCGGATGGTGCTGTTGGCGCCGCGCACCTCCACCGTAATGAGTTCGGCCGCCTCCCGGAGGGTCCTACCTGCTGAGGCCAGCACAACGCCGTCGTACTCCAGTGAGATTCCGATGCCGCCTAGTTCCTTGGAGATGGTCGTGAGGACCTCGCCAAGGCGGGCGTCCTTTGCGACGGCACGGGCGAAGCGGGCCAGCTGGGCATCCACCACAGACAGGGCGGCCCCGATTTCAGCCGCTACTGCGAGAGCGACGGCGGCGGTGTCCCCGTCCGCGGCCAGCAGGGTAATATCCAGTCGCTCTGCCAGCCCGATCACGGCGCTGGAATACGTGCTGCCAGCCACAACGACGGCGCTGGCCCGGCGCTCCCACGCGTGCCGCAGGGCCGCGGACACCAGCCAGCCGCCCGACCCCATCTCCGCGGACAGGACGACAACGGTGTTGGGCCGCACCTGCTGGATGGCTTCCAGCTGCGTGACGAGGACGACACTTTCTATCACCGCGCTGATTGGTGTGAGATACAGCGGCGTAGTCCCGCGCAGGGAGCCGTGCGCCAGGAGTCCGGCGACATCGAGTTGGGATTGGTTTTTGGAACTACGCATGGCGCCGCTTTGGGTGCTTGAGCGGAATGCCGAAGGCCTTTGGTTCGGCCAGGTCAAGCCCCGCCTCGGAATACCATTGCGGAGCAGCGACGATTTTCAGGACGTCCACGACGTCGCCGACGCGCAAGTCACCGAGGTTCACCACCGTTCCGTGCTCGGAATTTAACAGTGTGACCATGTCCGGCACAGCTGCCGCGATGGCACCATCGACCAGGACCAGGAGAATCTCGTTCTGGATTTCCAGGCGGATGATCTGCCCGGAGGACTCGTCCACGAGCGTTACGCTGGAGGGCTGCGCCGGGAGGCCGAGGTCGGTGGGGCGCGAGAGGTCTTCGATATGGCTCACCCGGGCCCGGGCGATTCGCGCGGCTCCGAGGAGCTCGGCGAGCAGCAGGAACTTGCTCTCGACCGAGGCTTCCGCGTCGAGTATTTCCCCAATCCGGATCATCCGGCTGATGGAGCCGTGGACGCCGTGCTCCTGCAGCTGGCGCGCGGAGCACGGATACATGGCGGTGGCTGCCCAGCCGCCGAGTTCCGTCACTAGCGCGCGCACCAGTTTTTCGGCCCGCTGCGGGTCGTCGGCTTCGACGACGGCCCGTTCTCCGGTGACCCCCATCAGAGCGATGGGACTGATGGGGACCTTGCCGACGTTCAGCGTCGTCTGGCTGATCAGGGGAAAGACCCGCCCCATCGGGTCGGAATCGATCACGGGGAGCGAGGACTGCAGCGCGACCATGAGGGGAACGATTCCGTTGACGTTGGCGGCCGCGAGCGAATAGATCGCCCGCACCTTCCGGCCGAGGTTTGCTTCAATG
>JAODMA010000363.1 GCA_025464545.1 Arthrobacter sp.
TACGACATCCGTGGACCGATCCTTCAGGCCGCCCAGCAGATGGAGGCGGAGGGTCACCGGATCCTCAAACTGAACATCGGAAACCCGGCCCCGTTCGGGTTTGAAGCGCCGGACGCCATTCTGGTGGACATGATCCGCCACCTGCCTCACGCCCAGGGCTACAGTGACTCCCGTGGCATCTTCTCCGCCCGCACCGCCGTTTCGCAGTACTACCAGACGCGCGGGATCCAAAACATCCATGTGGATGACATCTACCTGGGCAATGGCGTCAGCGAACTGATCACCATGTCGCTCATGGCCCTGCTGAACGACGGCGACGAGGTCCTGATCCCGACCCCGGACTACCCGCTGTGGACCGCCTCCGTGGCCCTGGCCAGCGGCCGGCCCGTGCACTACCTCTGCGACGAGGAATCCGGTTGGCAGCCTGACCTTGAGGACATGGAAGCCAAGATCACGCCCCGGACCAAGGGCATTGTGGTGATCAACCCCAACAACCCCACCGGTGCGGTGTATCCGGAGGAGACGCTCAAGAAGATCGTCGCCCTCGCCGAGAAGCACGGCCTGGTACTCTTCGCCGACGAGATTTACGAGAAGATCCTTTACGAGGACGCCGTCCACGTGAACATGGCCAGCCTCACCGGCGACGACGTCCTGTGCCTGACCTTCAGCGGTCTGTCCAAGGCTTACCGGGTCTGCGGATACCGGGCCGGCTGGATGGCCATTTCGGGACCCAAGCACGACGCGGCCGATTATCTGGAAGGCATCAGCCTGCTGGCCAACATGCGGCTGTGCGCCAACGTGCCGGCCCAGCATGCCATCCAGACCGCCCTCGGCGGATACCAGAGCATCAATGACCTCATTCTTCCCGGGGGACGGCTCCTGGAGCAGCGGAACAAGGCCTACGACCTTCTCAACGCCATCCCGGGCGTCAGCACCCAGCAAGCCCGGGGGGCGCTGTACCTCTTCCCGAAGCTGGACCCGGAGGTTTACCACATCCGGGACGACGAGAAATTCGTGCTGGACCTGCTCCGCGAGCAGAAGATCCTGGTTTCCCACGGCCGCGCGTTCAACTGGGTCCGTCCGGACCACTTCCGGATGGTTACCCTCCCGCTCGTCAAAGACATCGAAGAGGCGATCGGCCGCATGGCGGACTTCC
Organism: Arthrobacter sp.; assembly: GCA_025464545.1. GTDB lineage: Bacteria > Actinomycetota > Actinomycetes > Actinomycetales > Micrococcaceae > Arthrobacter. The sequence goes on from JAODMA010000363.1 coordinate 1,157, forward strand.
TGAGCAGGTACAAGGGCAACTAGCCTGAGGGCAGCAGCGTAGGCGGGCGACCTTCCCGCGCACAGGCTGCCCGGACGGAAGAGGCCTCCATGACAGATGCTGTGACCTTCGAGAAGCGCCCCTCGGAAATACTGATTGCGGGAAAGGGGTTCAAGCTCCAGGACTGCAACCCGGATTCCACCCCGGGCTATCGGGGCGACAAGTCCGACGGCGAGGCGCTCCTGGCGCAGCTCGACGGCAGGCTGACCACGCTCCAGGAGAAGCTGTTCGCCGAGTCCCGGTTCGGGGGTACCAAACGGATCCTGTTGATCCTGCAGGCGATGGACACGGCCGGCAAGGGAGGGATCGTCAACCACGTCATGGGGCCGATGAACCCGCAGGGAGTCCAGTTGAAGTCCTTCAAGGCACCCACGCCGGAGGAGAAGTCGTACGACTTCCTTTGGCGCATCGAGAAGGCGGTCCCGGCCGCCGGGATGGTCGGTGTCTTCGACCGGTCGCATTACGAGGACGTCCTGATCCATCGGGTGCACCGCTGGGCCAGCCCGGAAGAACTCGAACGCCGTTACACCGCCATCAACGAATTCGAAGCCAGGCAGACTGCCGCTGGGACCAAGGTCGTCAAGGTCATGCTCAACATCAGCCGCGACGAACAGAAGGAACGGCTGCTGGCCCGGCTCGATGACGAGACGAAGCTCTGGAAGTACAGCAGCAACGACGTGAAGGAACGGGCCTTCTGGAGCGATTACGTCGACGCCTATCAGAAGGCCATTGAAAGGACGCACACCGACCTCGCGCCGTGGTACGTCGTGCCGGCGAACAAGAAGTGGTACGCCCGGATCGCTGTCCAGCAGCTGCTGCTCGACGCCTTGGAGGGGCTGCACCTCGAGTGGCCGGTCCCGGATCTGGACGTTTCCATGGAGCGGGATCTGGTTGAGCGGTCCTAAGCCGGTACCGCCGGCAGGGGCAGCCTGCCGGGCTAGTCGCCTTGACCGGCCTGGTCTCTGGCGACGGCCAGGCGCTTCCGCGCGCCCTCGAGCCACTCTTCACAGCGTTTGGCCAGCGCCTCGCCCCGCTCCCACAGCGCGAGTGATTCCTCCAGACTGGCGCCGCCGGCCTCCAGCCGGCTCACCACACTGACCAGTTGTTCGCGGGCGTCCTCGTAGCTAAGGCTGTCGATGTCCGCATTCGGACTGCTGCTCGTGCCGGGGGTGGGCTCTGCTGCCATGTGGTGCTCCTTGTTTGGTCTCTGGGGATGCTGTGTCAACTGTTGCCGCGGATCAGCATATGCGGGCGGGGTCAGCCGCCGGCGGGCACGTGCCCGACGGTGGACCGTGCGGTGAATCTGCCGCCGGCCACACGAACGGTCAGTTCCGCGCCGGCGGGGGCCTGCGCGGGGTGCCGGACCACTTCCCGCAGTGCGCCGGGCGCAGCCTGGCCGTCGGCGAGCTGCACCACGGCGTAACCACGGTCCAGGGTCTT
>JAODMA010000500.1 GCA_025464545.1 Arthrobacter sp.
GCAAACCGGAAGTCAGCTGGAAGGCGATCATCGGCGTCGGGCTGTTCATGAGCGCCGGGCAGTTCGGCCTTCTCTACCTCGGCATGGCCCTCGGCATGCCGGCCGGGCTCGCCTCCCTCGTGCTGCAGGCGCAAGTACTCCTGACTGTGCTGCTGGCGGCCCGGTTCCTCGGGGAGCGGCCGAGCAAGCGCCAACTGACAGGGGTGGTGCTTGGCGTCGCCGGGCTAGCCCTCGTAGCGGTGGGTCGAAGTTTGGTGGCCCCGGTGGTGCCGCTCATGATCGTGCTCGCAGCGGCGTTGTCCTGGGCTGCAGGAAACATCATCGCACGCAAGGCCAAGGCGGCCTCGGGACTGGGTCTGGTGGTCTGGTCCGGGGCCGTGGTCCCGTTGCCGCTCGCGGGCTTGTCGCTGATCGTGGACGGCCCGGCCGCGGTTGTCGGGACCCTCACCAACCTTCAGCCGGCGACCATCCTGAGCGCCCTGTACACCGCCATTTTCGCGTCGCTGGTGGGCTATGGCATCTGGAACCGGCTCCTTAGCCTCTACCCGAGCTCGGCCGTGGTGCCGTTCACGTTGTTGGTTCCGGTGGTGGGAATGACCGCGGCGTGGCTGCTCATCTCAGAGGTCCCGACGACGGCGGAGCTGGCCGGCGGCCTCCTCCTTTTGGGCGGCGTGGCGACCGCCGTGCTGCAGCGACGCGCGAAGCCCAGGGATGTGGCGGCGCCTGAAGTACGTCAGCGCTTGGGCGCGGGCTTGCGCTGAGCGGGCGATCCCGACGTCGGGCGCTTGGCAGAGGCTGGCGGGGTGCGCGGTGTAGGGCGCTTCACGGCCCCCGACGCCGGACGGGCTGCCGGCCGCTGGGCGGGCCTGGCGGGTGCCGGGGAACGACGCGGAGCAGGCCGGGACGCTGGCCGCCGGGCAGCCGGACGGGCCGCTTTCGCACGGAGGGAGGGCCATACCGCCCCCAGGAACAAGACCAGGAGGGAACTGCAGCCGGCGAGTGCGGCGAGGTAGAAGTAGATGTCGGAATCTTTGGTGCTGACCGCGCTGCCCAGGGCATTCTCGTCCTGGTTGAAGGCAAGGCCCCACATGCGCAGGAACGCGATTCCGAAAGCGACGAACAGGATCGTCGAGATGGCTCCGAGGACCAGCATGAAGTACCTTCGACGGGTGAAAACCTCGGCGACGCACGCCAAGTAGCCAATCGCCAAGACCCCGAGGAAGGTGTACATCACGGTTTCCTCAAGGGTGATGGCGAGGAGCACCAGCAAGCCAGCGGACACCACAGCAGAGATGATCGCAAGCTTTCCGCTGTTCCCCATGTGACGCATGGGATTAATCATCCCTGACGGCAGGCAGCGCCACGGCTCAAGACGCGGCAGTTGCCATACCGTTACCGCAGCACGTAGCCGCGCATGATGGTCATGATGGCCGCTATGCTCTGTTCGCGGGTGCGCTCGGGGTTGTACGTCTGCCGGTCGAGGCCCACCACGAAGATCGCTCCGAACATCGCCGCCTCGAGGCTGCCCCGGGCAATGCCCGTATCCACGGTGTACGTGGTGGCGACCTTTTCGATCGCCGCGCCGATCACGGCCAGCAACTCGCTGCGGAGTTCGACGAAGAGCTTGCCCCACTCGCTGGGCGTCCGCCAGTTCTCGCTGATCCAGAGCCGTGCGAAGGACGGGTAGTCGTCCATGAAGTCCATGGCTTGGCCGAGCATGGCTTCCATGGCCTCGAGCGGATCGGCGTGGAGGCCTTCGATGGTCTGGAGCCGCCCGAGCATGATGTCGACGCCGTGGCGCAGCAACTGGGCGATCAGGTCGGACTTGCTGCCGAAGTTGTAGTAGACCGTTCCCTTGGACACCCCGGCTGCGGCCGCGATCTCGTCCACCGTGACGCCTGCTGCCCCGCGCTCGCCGATCAGCTCCATGGAAGCGTCGAAGAGGCGCTGCTTGGTCGCGTTGGTGCGGGCCGGACGGAGCTTCCTCTCCGGGAGCTCGGGGACGGCCGGCTCGTGCATGCTCATACCGCGATCTCCGGCTTCAGGGTCTTGAGGGTCCAGAATTTGTGCTTACCGACAGCCAGCGTGGAAAGCGCGGCTCCCAGCACAGTGTAGCCAAGCAGGCCCAGGACAATCGGCCAGATCATGGACAAATCGCCACCATAGATCAAGTGCCGCATGCCGGTCACCACGTAGCCCATCGGCATGATCTCGTGCACCACATGCAGCGGCATGGGGGTGGTTTGCCAAGGGAACGTTCCGCCGGAGGACACCAACTGCAGGACCAGCAGGATCAACACCACGAACTTTCCGGGAGTCCCCAGCAAGGCCACGATGCCCTGGATAAGGGCCGTGAATGCCATGACCGCGGCAAGCATGAACAACCACATCCACACCGGGTGCGCCGCGTTGAGGCCGAGCCCCAGGTCCTCCACGAGGGTGAGGATGCTTGCCTGCAGCACGGACACCACGAAGAACGGCAGCCATCCGCCGACGGCGATTTTCCACGACGGAGCGTTCGAGGCCAAAGCCCGCTGCGTGATGGGACGCATCGCCTGGACCAGCATGAACACGCCGATCCAGAGGGACAGCGTCAGGAAGAACGGAGCCAGGCCGGCGCCGTAGGACCCTGCCTTGGCCTGCGAAACATTGTTGACCGCGACTGGATCGGCGATCACCTTGGACACCTCGCTCTTTTGGGCGTCGTTCGGGTTCGGGACCTTGCCTGCGCCCTTCGCCAACTCGCTCGCCAAGGTGCGGGATCCGTCCGCGGCCGTGGCCGCACCGCTCGCAAGCTGCCCCGCGCCGTCGTCGAGCTTTGCGGCACCGTCTGCGAGGGCCGCCGTGCCGTTGACGGCCGACTGTTCACCCGCGGCCAGCGTCGCGGTGCCGGAGCTGAGCTGGTCCGCGCCTGCCGAGGTCTGGCCGATGGCGCCCGTCAGCGCCGGGGTGGCGCCCGCAAGTTTGGCGGCGCCCGCACTGACCGCGGCCGATCCGTTGGAAAGCTGCTGGATCTGGGCGGCATCCGCCGAGATCTTGGCTTTGGCGTCGGTGACCGGGCCGGTCGCAGCGGCGGTGTCAAAGTCGGCCAGTATCTTATTGGCTTGGTCCTGCGTGATGACCCCGGCGGACATGAGCCGCGCGTTGGAGGCCACGACGCGGTCGCGCGCCCCGGCGTCGAACGCTGAGAGCTGCCCGACGACGTCCTGGACTTTCGCGTTCAGCTGCGCGTTTCCGGCGGCGACTTGAGCGGCGCCGTCGGCGAGCTTTTGTGAGTCGGCCGGGAGGGACGCCGTCTTGTTCTTTAGCTCGGTGAGCCCCGCGCTGAGCTGCCCGGCGCCGTAATTCAGCTGATTGGCGCCGTCGCGCAGTTTGTTTTGCCCCGCCAATAGTTCGGATGCGCCGCTGCTGAGCTTACTTGTGCCGTCATGGAGGGTGGCCGCTCCGTCACTGAGCTTGCCGACGCCCTCGGCGAGCTGCCCGGCACCGTCGGAGGCCTTGACGATCGAGGCGTGGATGGTGCCGAAGCCGGTGAGGAGTCGGTTGGCGGTTTCCTCGCCCACCTCGGTGGCCACCGTGGTGTGCACGGCCGTGGTGAGTTTGTCCACGATGGTGCTGAGCAGGTAGTTGTTCGCGTCGTTTGTGGTGACGTTGAGCATCGCCTGGTTGGCGGCGTCGAAACTGCCCGGCGAGACCAGGTTGGCCGAGAAGTCCTCGGGGATCTTCAGCGCGAAGGCGTACTTGCCCGTGCTCACGCCCTGGTCAGCTTCCTCCGTTCCGGCGACGGTCTGCCAGTTGAAGACATGGCCGTCCGCCAGACTTTCCGCCACCTTCTTACCGGCCTCCAGCCGGGTGCCGTCGACGGACGCGGCGCCGTCGTCCTCGACCACGAGCGCCGCGTCAATCTGGTTTAGTTTGTCGTAGGGATCCCAGTTGGCGTAGAGGTATACGGAGCCGTAAAGCAACGGGACCAGTGCCAGTGCCACGATGGTCAGCCTGGGGAGCAGGCCTCCGGTCATACGCTTGAGTTCGGAGCGGGCCAGCCGCAGCACCGTCACTTGGCGACCTCTTCCCGAAGTACCTGGACCGGGAGGCGTTCCGCCGACGGTGGCCCCGGCCGGTGTTCCAGTTCCGGGCGGGCGTTGCCGATGGAAGCTGCGGCTCCGGCCCAGCCGGCCGGGAGGCTGGTGACGGTGGCGACGACGGCGAGCGGCCGCCCGGCGTCGTAGGCCAGTTCCTGAAGGCACGGCAGCCAGTCGGCGGGATCACCGCTGTGGCGGTCCGGGGAATCGAGAACAAGGAGGTCCGTGGCCGGGTCGGCAAGGGCCAGTGCCGTCAGCAGCTCCATGCGCCGGCGGGGGGCCAGTTGCTCTGCCCAGAGCCCGGCGATGTCCTCGAAACGGTTGACCTTGAGCCAGGGTTCGCTCAGCAGCGCGCCACGGTAGCGGCGGGGGACCAGGGCAAGGTCCTCCGTCACAAGGTCTCGGACGCTCAGGTGCTGTTCGGGCTCATTGACGCCGGGGGAGTCCACGATGGCGCTCGCCGCGCGCAGCTGTTTGATCCTGGTGCCGCCGTCCCACTCGACCGAGCCGGCGGAAGGCTTCATACGCCCGCTTACCGTCAGGGCGAGGGCGGTGCGCTGATCCTGGCGCGCGCCAGTCACAAGCAGCAGCCCGCCCCGTGCAGCCTGCAGGGAGGTGGCCGGAAGCAGGCGGTCCCGACGCCCGTTCACGGAAAGCTGTTGCACGGAGAGCACTAAGGGGCCTTTCGCAGAGAAATGTCTGCCAAAAGCCTAACCGAACTGACCAGTCAGTTCAAATAGCCGGGCGAAAGTCGAAGCGGCAGGCAACTGAGCTTTCCGGACTCCGGCGAAGCTCACAGCCCGTACGCTTCCAGCAACCGGAGCCAGACTTCGCTGATCGTGGGATAAGACGGCACCGCGTGCCAGAGGCGGTCCAGCGGGACCTCACCCACGATCGCGATTGTGGCGGCGTGCAGCAGCTCGGCCACGTCGGGACCGGCGAAGGTGGCACCCAGCAGGACCTTGCGTTCCTCGTCGACCACCAGCTGGGCCCACCCCTCATACTTCTCGGCATGCAGCGAGGAGCCCGCCACCTGGATGGGCAGCTCCACGGTAGTGACCCGGAAGCCTTCCCTTTCCGCCCGCTGCACGGAGCGGCCCACGTTCGCGATTTCGGGGTCGGTAAACACCACATTGGGTATGGCGTGATCGTCGGCGGTTTGGGCATAGCGGCTCCAGGGAGCCGGCTCGCCGGTGAGTTCACCCTGGGCCCGTGCGGCGATGGCGTCCCCGCTGGCCCGCGCCTCGTACTTGCCCTGGTGCGTCAGCATGACCTTCCCGGCGGCATCACCGACGGCGTAGAGCCACGGCCCGCCGTCGTCCGTCGCGTCCGGAACCAGGCCGGTGGAGTCGGTGCTGAGCCGCAACGGCTTGCCTTCCGCGGCGGGAAGCCCAATATTCTCCAGACCGAGCCCTCCGAGGGCTGGGTGCCGGCCGGTGCTGACGAGGAGTTTGTCCGCCGAGACTTCCGCACCACCCTCGAGCACCAGCGTGAGGGAGCCGTCACCGTTTTCGCGGACGCTTTCGGTGCCGGTGTGCAGCCGGAGTTCGACGCCGTCGGCGCGCAGCCCCGCTGCAACCAGCTTCGCGGCCTCCTCGGGGAAAACCCGCAGCAGGCCCCCACGGGCCACGAGGGTCACCTTCGATCCCAGCCGCGCATACGCCTGGGCGAGTTCGGTGCCGGCGACGCCGCCGCCGAGCACGGCCAGCCGTTCGGGAATTTCGCGGGCGGACGTAGCCTCCCGGGTGGTCCAATAGTCGACGCCGGCCAGTCCTTCGACCGGAGGCAGGTTGGGCGTAGACCCCGTCGCAACCACGACGGCGTGCCGCGCCGTGAGCGCGTAGCTGTTGCCGTCCAGCCCGGCAACTTCCACCTTCCGCGGTGCGGTGAGCCAGCCGTGGCCGCGGATCAGCTCAATTCCCGTGTCTTCGACCCATTTGACCTGGCTGTCGTCCTGCCAGTTGGAGGTGAAGTAGTCGCGTCGCTTCAATACGGCAGCGACATCGAGGGTGCGGGTGACAGCCCCGGCGGCGCCCGGGACCGACTGGGCTCCGTGCAAGGCAGTGCCGGGGCGCAGCAGCGCCTTGGACGGCATGCAAGCCCAGTATGAGCACTCACCGCCGACCAATTCCGCCTCGACGAGGACCGCTGACAAGCCTCCCTGGACCACGCGGCCCGCTACATTCTCGCCCGCGGCGCCCGCGCCGATCACAATGACATCGAAGTCCCGCTCAAGCTGTGCCGTCATGGCAGAATCCTACGCCCGGCTCTCCCGGCCCGGGCCGGTGCGGCTTTGGGTGGACTAGCCGCTTTGCCGGATAAACGAAAAGATCCGCATCGGCGGACCGATGCGGATCTTTTTCTTCTGTGCGCCCAAAGGGATTCGAACCCCTGACCTTCTGTTCCGTAGACAGACGCTCTATCCAGCTGAGCTATGGGCGCATTCTCAGTTCTTGGAACTTCTCGCTCCCCGAACCTCGAATTACTTTACGCGAGGTGGGGCTGCAGATACAAATCGAAACCGGTGTAATCTAGCCGACTAGACCGGTCTACGTGACCTTAGTCACAGTATGGCAGGTATTCCTAGTGTCAGTTCCTTGATTTCCCGGGGTTTTTCATTTCCGGCCTCAGGAACATCTGACATTAAGCCCAGCTTCTGTGGGGTGATCTAGCCCTACATTTAGGACACACCACTGAACCCGAGGAAGGGA
>JAODMA010000377.1 GCA_025464545.1 Arthrobacter sp.
CGGCTCCGGCCGTTCCCGATCGGCGACAAGGACCTTCTTGTCCCCCGGAAGAATTACTGCACGCATCGTCGCGACTCCTTCTTATTGATCTTGCTCTCTGGCGAGCGGTGCCGCACGACACTATGGCGGCGCGGCAGGGGCCGGGAGGCCCACGCTTCTCATCATCAGGTTGAATCCCCTACGAGTATGACATCAGACACACAACCTATGTCAATACGCGAACAAAAGTGTGTTCGCAAACATTCAATAGTTGCTGGTCTGAGGACGAGCCAAGTCGCCCGGACCATGGCGCTGGCGTGATCGAACTCTCCTGCTCGCCAGCCGCACACCCGCAGCTGTTAATGTACAGCGGTGATCGTAAGTCGAATGGTTTGCTACAACTTTTGCTTGACCAAATGCAAAAGTACTCCTACTCTGTTGTGAGGCGGATCACCGCCAGCGATCACTGGAACGGCGCCTGCTGCGGTCAGAGACAGGCACCGAAGACGAAAGACAGGCCCATGTTCAAAACTCAGAGTCGAGTGTCAAAGTCCCGCGTGGTGGCGGGGCTGGGCGTCGCGGTTACGGCCGCCCTGCTCGCAACAGGCTGCACAGCCCAGTCCCCGGCCCCGAACGCGAGCGCCGCGAAGCCGGCCGAGCTGAGGATGCTGTACACAACGGACGAGGCCAATAGCGCCGCTGTGGCGTCACTGGTCCCGCAGTTCAAGGAAAAGCTTGGAATCGACCTCAAGATCGACAACCAGCCCTATGACGCCCTTCAGCAGAAGGTCTTCTCCGAGTTCGCGTCCAGCAGCAGCTACTATGACATCGTCGTTGTCGACACTCCGTGGGCACCTGCCCTGGTCCAGAACCTGGAACCGCTGACCCCCTACCTGCAGAACAAGGATCTGAACCCGGCGGTGGCTGATTCCAACGTCGGCGACTTTATCCCCAAGGTTTTCTACGACACAGCCGTCTACAACGCTGAGTCTCCGCTCAAGCGATACCCGGAAGAAACGGCCAAGCCGGACCCCTCGGCGATCAAGAGCGCCGGATTCGACATATACGGGCTTCCGATCCAGTCAAACGTCGCCGTCATGGCATACCGCAGCGATCTCTTCAACGATCCTCAGCAGCAGGCAAACTTCAAGGCCAAGTACGGCAAGGACCTGAAGGTTCCGACAACGTGGGAAGAATACGCCCAGGCGGCCGAGTTCTTTACCCAGCCGGACAAGAACCTCTACGGCACGACCGTAATGGCCGGCGTCGGAGACTGGGCTACCGATGATTTCAAGACCCTTCTCGCGTCCTTCGGCGGAGACGGGACACTGGTAGATCAGGATCTGAAGCTGGCCTTCAACACTCCGGAGGGCGTCGAGGCACTCAGCTACTACGCGAAGCTTGCCCAGAGTGGCCATGTACCGCCGGGCAGCACCTCTGCCGATTGGGGAACCACCGCGGAGTCCTTTGACAGCGGACTTACCGCGATGACCATCAACTACCACGACCTCAAGCTGGCCGATAACGTCAAGGGCGGCACCATCGGGTACGCCCCGGTGCCCACGGCGGAAGCAGCGGGCCCGCACTTCGGGACCTGGATGCTGAGCCTGAACAAGAATTCCAAGAACAAGGAATGGGCCTACCAGGCGATCAGCTGGCTCACGGCTGCCGAACAGCAGACAGCGATGACTGCAAAGGCCCTGCACCCGAGCCGCGCATCAGTGTACGCGTCGATCAAGAGCGACAACCCTATGGCGCCCTTCTACGAGACGCTCGGCAAGTCCCTTGAAGTTGGCGTCGGGCGCGCACGTTTGAGCAACTACACGGAGGTCAGCCACGAAGTGGCCGTCGCCGTGAACAATGCGGCAACCGGTTCTTCCTCACCCCAGGACGCATTGAAGACGGCGGGCGACAAGGTGTCGACCCTCCTCAAGTCAGCAGGTTACTGACGTGTCGCTCACGTCACCGAAGGAGCACCAAACATGAAATCCGCAGTAACAGTGACGGACGCTGGTCTGAAGGTTCAACCGGCCCGTCGCGCGGACGGGCGCAATTCGACTGCTCCGCACGGCACCAAGCGGCCGTCGTGGAAGAAGCGTTCGCTCCCTTGGGCCTATATGGCCCCCGCCATGATCGTCCTCTTGCTGATGACGGTCGCTCCAGCCATCTTTATCTTCTATTCAGCCTTCCGCAACGATAAGATCCTCGGCGGAGTCGGCCGGTTCGTCGGGCTCAACAACTTTGTCGAGGCAGTTACGAACGCGTCGGTCCGCAACGCGTTCGGCATTACGCTTGCGTTTGTGGCCGTGGCAGTCATCTTGGAGATGCTCCTGGGCTTTGCGCTGGCCTTGCCCCTGGCTGCGCAGACAACCGCCAATAAATGGGGGGCCGCGCTGATGCTGCTGCCCTTCGCGGTGACACCTGCCGTCGCGGCAATGGTCTTCAAGCAGTTGCTCAATCCGAACTACGGCTGGGTCGGCTACTACTTGGGGTTTCTGGGATTCCCGAAGGGAGTCGATCTCCTCGGGGACCCATCTTCCGCCTGGATTGTTCTCCTCATCCTTGATATGTGGCAGTGGACACCCTTCATTGCACTGATTCTGATGGCAGGACTCCAATCCCTGCCAGCAGAACCACGGGAAGCCGCCATGGTCGACGGTGCGAGCCCCTGGCAGATGTTCCGCCACATCACCCTGCCGGGCATGGTGCCCTTTATCGCAATCGCGGCCGTCCTCCGCACCATCCAAGCCTTCAAGACCTTCGATTCATTCAAAATCCTGACTGGCGGAGGCCCTGGCGAATCGACCGAAATCATCAATCTCGGCATATACCGAGTCGGTCTTCAAAGCTTCAACGTGGGCCTGGCCTGCGCCCTGGGTGTGATCTTCCTGATCATTCTCTCGCTTCTGGTTCCACTCATGCTGCGCGTCATCGGCCGCAGGTCCGATCCTGAGGAAATGTAATGACTACTACTTCACCATCCGTCCGCCGAGGGCTAATTGCTCGCGTGGTTGTTGGACGCACCTTCCTGTGGGCCTGGCTCCTGGTGGGCCTCGTGCCTCTGATTTTCATGCTCATCACCTCCATCAAGCCGGCTGGACTTGCGAACCAAATACCCCCGGCGTGGTTCTTCGCACCGACACTGGAAAACTACGCCTCCGTATTGACGGCAGGAGGCGGAAAATCCGAAAGCTTCGGTCAGCTCCTGCTCAACAGCGCCATCGTGAGCCTCGGCGCCACAGCGCTGGCCGTCGCCGTCGGCGTGCCCGCAGCCTATGCCCTGACCATGAGGGATTTCCGGGCACGAAAGGGCCTGTCTTCCTGGATTCTCTCCACTTACATGTTCCCCCCGATCGTTGCGGTAATCCCGATCTTCGTCTTCGCCGGCAGGCTCGGTCTCATCGACACCTACGCCGTGCTGATCGTCCCCTACGCCGCCTTCAATTTGCCCATCGTGGTGTGGATCCTCCGCAGCTCCATCCTGCAGCTGCCGTACGAGATCCAGGAAGCAGCGATGGTGGACGGCGCGTCACACTGGACCATTCTTCGGCGCATCATCTGGCCCCTGCTGGTGCCGTCCGTGGCCACGGCAGCCGTGCTGACCATCGTCCTGTCCTGGAACGAATTCCTTTTCGCCCTGTCGCTCACCCGCAGCGGAGCAAAGACGGCCCCGGTGGGCCTGCAGCAGTTCACCGGCATGTACGGAACGGACTGGGGCAACATCACCGCCGCGGCCACGCTCATCGTCGCGCCGATTCTCGTAATGATGATCGTGCTGCGCCGGCAGATGGTCGCCGGGCTGTCCTTTGGTGCCGTGAAGTGACGATGCCCGACGAAAGCAAGCCCACAGACAGGCCCTTGGGAGTAGCACTGATCGGCTACGCGTTCATGGGCAAAGCCCACTCGAATGCCTGGCGGAACGTTGCCAGCTACTTTGATGTCCCGGCCTTCGAACAGAAAGTCCTCGTCGGCCGGGACCTGGCAGGGGTTGCTGCCGCAGCGGACAAGTACGGCTGGTCGGAGTCAGCCACGGACTGGCGCGCCGTCCTGGACCGCGATGACATCGACATCGTCGATATCTGCGCCCCTGGCTTTATGCACGCCGAAATCGCCATCGCGGCGCTGGCCGCAGGCAAGCACGTCCTGGTGGAAAAGCCCCTGGCCAACACCCTGGCGGAAGCCGAAGCCATGGCGGAAGCCGCCCGGAAGGCCCGTGCGAGGGGTGTGCAGTCCATGGTGGGCTTCAACTACCGCCGCGTCCCAGCCTTGGTACTGGCCCGGGAGCTGATCGCCGAAGGCCGGGTCGGGACCGTCCGGCACGTGCGTGCCGCCTACCTCCAGGACTGGCTGGCGGATCCGGAGTCGCCCATGAGCTGGCGCCTGAGGCGGGAAGCGGCCGGCTCCGGCGCCCTCGGCGACATTGCCTCCCACGCAATTGACCAGGTGCTGTTCCTGCTCGGGGACCACATCACCGAGGTTTCGGGACGCACCCACACGTTCACGACGCACCGCCCCGGGGCGCATGGCCGGGAGGAAGTTACCGTCGACGACGCCGTGTGGGCCACGTTGACGCTCGCCTCCGGGGCTATCGCCTCGGTCGAGGTCTCCCGGGTGGCCACGGGCCAGAAGAACTCGCTCAAACTGGAGATCTACGGCGACAAGGGCTCCCTCGTGTTCGATCTGGAGGATCTGAACGAACTGGGCTTCCTGGACTCCACCGTCCCTGTCCGGGAGCAGGGCTTCCGCCGGATCCTCGTCAACGAGCCCGAGCACCCCTACGTCGATGCGTGGTGGCCGCAGGGTCACATCATCGGCTGGGAGCACACCTTTAGCACGAAATCCGGGACTTCCTGGCGGCCATCGGCA
>JAODMA010000379.1 GCA_025464545.1 Arthrobacter sp.
TTCCCGAAGTCAACGTTGGTGAGGGCTTTATCCTTGTTACCCCGCCGGCGGGACTCTTTGAGGTCAATGCCGACGAGGAAGCCAAGCCCGGGGGCAAGTCCGAGGACCCAGCCAAGCCCGGAGGCAAGTCCGAGGCCGGCGCCAAGCCCGAAGCTGCGGCGTCCGCCGAGGCCGCTTCCGGAGACAACGCCTAAATGAGAATCGACGTCGTCAGCATCTTCCCGGAGTACCTGGCACCGCTGGAACTCTCACTGATCGGGAAAGCACGCCAGGACGGCTTGCTGCAGCTGAACGTGCACGATCTGCGCGACTTCACCACGGACCGGCACCGGACCGTCGATGACACGCCCTACGGCGGTGGCGCCGGCATGGTCATGAAGCCGGAACCGTGGGCCCAGGCATTGGCTGCCGTGGCGGCGGACAGGCCGGCAGCTTCCGGCCCGGAGCCGGCGCCTAAACCCGTCCTTATCGTCCCGTCCCCGGCCGGGGAACGTTTCACCCAGGCCACAGCCCACGAACTGGCGGAGGAGCAGCAGTTGGTGTTCGCCTGCGGCCGCTACGAGGGCATCGACGAGCGCGTGATGGAATGGGCTGCGGACCACTTCACCGTGCGCCCCATGAGCCTGGGGGACTACGTGCTCAACGGCGGCGAGGTGGCCGTACTGGCCATGGTGGAGGCCATCGGCCGGTTACTGCCCGGCGTCGTCGGCAACCCCGATTCCCTTGTGGAGGAATCCCACTCGGACGGGCTGCTGGAATACCCCGTCTACACCAAGCCTTCCAGCTGGCGGGACCGCGACGTTCCGGCGGTGCTGCTGAGCGGCAACCACGGCAAGATCGCCCAGTGGCGCCGGCACGAGCAGTACCGGCGCACCGCCGAACGCCGGCCGGACCTGCTGGCCGGATTCGACGCCGGCAAGCTGCCGCGCGCCGACCGCACGGCCTTCGCGGACCTCGGGTACGACGTCGTCGACGGGCGCCTCCAGCGCCGTCCGGACTCCGGCGGCGGGCAGAACTAGCCGGCAGGCGGGCGTAGTTGGCCGGAAGGGCCCGGGTGTGGCAAAATTAGTCCTTGTGCCTGCTGGGTTCGAACCTGCCACAGGGGGAGCGCTACCAACAGCCTGGCACCGCCGGTCCCGTCAATTCCTGACGGCGCCGGATCGACAAACTTTCGGCGGGAATTCCCGGGCAGCACTTTGCACCCGGGCTTGGCCGCCGTGACCCAACGTGAATGACCTGTGGCGTTCGCCAGGAGTGAATCAATGCATATTCTCGATTCCGTAGACGCAGCCTCGCTGCGCACCGATGTTCCGACGTTCCGCGCGGGTGACACCCTCAAGGTTCACGTGAACATCATCGAAGGCAAGAACTCCCGTGTCCAGGTATTCCAGGGCTTCGTCCTGGGCCGCCACGGCGATGGCCTCCGCGAAACCTTCACCGTCCGCAAGGTCTCCTTCGGCGTCGGTGTGGAGCGTACCTTCCCGGTGCACTCCCCGATCATCGACAAGATCGAGCTCGTCTCCAAGGGTGACGTGCGCCGCGCCAAGCTGTACTACATGCGTAATCTGCGTGGCAAGGCCGCGAAGATCAAGGAAAAGCGCGACTTCCAGACCGCAAAGTAAGCCTTCCAGGCTTCCACCGCGGGTCCACGGACCGTAACCGGTGCGTCAGCCAATGCGGCGCCGGAGCATCCGCAACAGCGCCACAGGATACGGATCATGGACCAGACGAAACGCCAGCCCAGGAAACTTGGCTGGCGTTTCGCGTTGCTGGCGCTGGCCCTGGCCGTCGCGGTCAGCGGCGTGATCCGCTCGCTGTGGCTGGACGTGTACTTCATTCCGTCCGCCTCGATGGAGCCATTGTTCCGCGAAGGAGACAGGATCGTGGTGTCCCGGACCGGGCTCCAGGCCGAGCCGATCCGGCGCGGCGACGTCGTCGTCTTCGACGGCCGCGGCTCCTTCGCCCCGCTCAACAGCGGCAAGGGCCCGGTCCTCGACGCCCTTGCCGCGGCCGGGCACTGGCTTGGCGTGGCCGGCAGTGACGAGACGTACGTCAAACGCGTCATCGGGCTACCCGGAGACGAGGTGGTGTGTTGTGACGCGTCCGGCGGGCTGACCGTCAACGGCCAGCCCTTGTCGGAACCCTATCTGTATGCGGGCGACGCCCCCAGCGAGCAGCGGTTCAGCGTGACCGTACCGGCCGGACGGCTTTGGCTGATGGGTGACCACCGCTCCATGTCGGCTGATTCCCGGAGCCTGCTGGGCGCTCCCGGCGGGGGAATGGTTCCGCTGGACCGAGTGGTCGGCCGGCCGGTACAGATCATCTGGCCGCTTGATAGATTTACAGCAGTAGGACGGCCCGCTGCGGCCGCGGACACAACAACGAACGGACAGTAGATGCCGGAAACCGGATCCCGGATTCCCGAGCCGCTGGGGCCGGACCAGCCCCGGGTCACCTCCTCAGCGATTCCCACAACGGAGCCGCCCATGAGTCCTGAAGACCACGTTGACCCCGAGGCCGAAGCGGCGCCGCAACACCCCACGGCCGCTCTGCCGCATGCCGAGGTCGCACCGCCGCCTGCTCTGAGCGCCTCGCCGGCTGAGCAGGCCGAGCCTGCTCAGCAGGCTGGCGTGGCTTCGTCCGTCCCCGTGCCCGCCGAGCGCCCCGCCGCGTCCGGCCCGTTGCACGCCGGCCCCGAATCCAAGCGGGCCAGGAGGGCAAAGGTGAAGGAAGGCCAAAGCCAGCTCTTCCTGTGGCTCAAGGAAGTGGCCACCGTGGTGGTCGTCGCCATCGTGCTGTCTTTCCTGATAAAGACTTTCCTGTTCCGGGCGTTCTACATCCCGTCCGAATCCATGGTCAACACGCTGGACGTGAATGATCGCATTTTTGTGAACCTCCTCGTCCCGGAGCCGTTCGCCCTCCAGCGCGGCGACGTCGTGGTGTTCAAGGACACCAAGGGCTGGCTGGCCCCCGCGGAGGAAAAGACGGACGGGCCCTTTACGTGGGTGCAGGACGGGCTGACCTTCGTCGGGCTGCTGCCTGACAACTCCGAACAGCACCTGGTCAAACGGGTCATCGGGCTGCCCGGAGACCATGTTGTTTGCTGCGACGCCGGCGGCCAGCTCACGGTCAACGGCACGCCGCTGGCCGAGCAGTACATCAATGGCGCCGAAGCGCCGATGGCGCGGGAGTTCGACGTCGTTGTTCCCGAGGGCAAGGTCTGGGTCATGGGAGACAACCGGAACCACTCCGCCGACTCGCGTGCCCATCTGGACAGCAGCGGCGGCTTCGTGGACATGGCCGACATCGAGGGCAAGGCGGCCATCATCGCCTGGCCCCTGAACCGCATCACTTCCCTGGATAACTATCCGGACGTCTTCCGGAACGTTCCCGCGCCATCGGGCAAATAATGGCTGGCAGGTAACCCACCATGTCGGAAGCACCTACTCTCGACTATGAACGACGGTTCCGGGGTTCCGGCGCCCGGCTCCTCGCCGGCATCGACGAGGTGGGCCGCGGTGCCCTCGCCGGGCCGGTGAGCGTGGGGATCGCCGTCGTGGACCTTTCCAAGCCGAAACTGCTGGCGGATGTGCGGGACAGCAAGCTGCTCAAGGCGGCGGACCGGGAACGCCTGGTGCCGCTCGTCCGAAGCTGGAGTGTTGCCTCCGCCGTCGGGCACGCCTCGGCGGGCGAGATCGACGCTCTTGGCATTATCGGGGCGCTTCGGCTCGCCGGGAACCGGGCCTGGCTGGCGGTGCTGGCCGCCGGCGTGACACCCGACGTCGTGCTGCTCGATGGCAGCCACAACTGGCTCTCCCCGGCGACCCAGCCTTCCCTGTTCGACGACGCCCCGGCGGAAGCCGGTTGCGACGCGCCGGTGCACACCCTCGTCAAAGCCGACCTGCAATGCCTGAGCGTCGCCGCGGCCAGCATCCTTGCCAAGGTGGAACGCGACGGCCAGATGCGCCAGCTGCACACGGAGTATCCCGCGTTCGGCTGGGATGAGAACAAGGGCTATGGCACCGCCGCGCACAAGGACGCGCTCAGGGCCGCCGGGCCCACGCCCTACCACCGGGTCAGCTGGCAGCTCCTCTAGCTTCCCTTGCCCGCGTTGCTCCAGCGGCGGTGGCGGAACCGCCGTGGCGCGAGGCGGGTGCCGGATGGTGCAAGATGGAACCATGAGTGCCGAGGACCTTGAAAACTATGAGACCGACATGGAGCTCCAGCTCTACCGCGAATACCGCGACGTCGTCGGGTTGTTCAGCTACGTGGTCGAGACCGAACGGCGTTTCTATCTTGCCAACCACGTAGATCTGCAGGCCCGCAGCGCCGACGGCGAGGTCTACTTCGACCTGACCCTGCAGGACGCCTGGGTGTGGGACGTCTACCGCTCCGCCCGTTTCGTCAAGAGCGTCCGCGTCATCACCTTCAAAGACGTCAACGTCGAGGAACTCCCGCGCAGCGAGGAGCTGGCCCTGCCGAAGGTCGAAGACCTGGGAACTTGATACTTAAATGAGGTCAGGCTGCCCGCGGACTCAATGACCTGACTTGTTTTCCCCGCTGCCGGCCATCCAGTCAGGAGTTTCCCACATAGCGCAGGGGAGCTCTGTGCCGGATCCGGATCCCGCCGCACGCTGGTTCCATGAGAGCAAAAGACCTGCTGGGCCGGCGCGGCGAGGAACTCGCGGCCGAATACCTTGAAGCCCAAGGCATGCGCGTCGTGGACCGGAACTGGCGATGTCCCGAGGGAGAGATAGACATCGTCGCGCTCGACGGCGACGCGCTCGTCATCGCGGAAGTGAAGACCCGAAGATCCCTCGCCTACGGGCATCCCTTCGAAGCCGTCGGCGTGGACAAACTCGCCCGGCTGCACCGGCTGGCGTCGGCCTGGTGCCGCGACCATGAGCTGAGCATGCCTTTGCGCCGGATCGATGTGGTGGCCGTGCTCGACGACGGCATCGGCAACCCCGCAGTGGAACACCTCAAAGGCGTGGGGTAGATGGCGCTCGGCCGGTCGTATTCGGTGGCCCTCGTGGGACTCAACGGCTACATCGTCGAAGTCGAGGCCGACATCGGCCAGACCCTGCCGGCGTTCATCATTTTGGGCCTGCCCGACGCCTCGCTCAATGAGGCCAAGGAACGGATCCGCTCCGCTGCCCAAAATTCCGGAATTCCGCTGAGCCGCCGGAAAATCACGGCCAACCTCATCCCGGCATCGCTGCCGAAGCGCGGTTCAGGTTTCGACCTGGCCATCGCCATGGCCGCGCTGTTGGCTTCAAACGATGTCCGCTCCACGGGGCGTACCGTCTTCATTGCCGAACTGGGCCTCGATGGAAGGCTGCGGCCGGTCCGGGGCGTTCTGCCCGCGGTCATGGCCGCTGTCCGGGCCGGATTCCCGGACGTCGTGGTGGCTAAATCCAACGCCGCGGAAGCCGGACTGGTACCCGGCGCGCGGGTGCAGGGGTACTCGACGCTGGCCCGCCTGGCGTTCGACTTCGGCGCCGACCCACAGGATCTGGCCCTCGGCTTCGAACCTGAACCTGAGGACGATGACGCAGAAACCGGCCCTGAAAGGACTTCCGCCATGCCGCCGGACATGCGTGACGTGTCGGGGCAGTCCGACGCCCGACGGGCCCTGGAGGTCGCCGCGGCGGGTGCCCATCATCTCCTGCTGATGGGGCCGCCCGGGGCGGGGAAAACGATGCTGGCCGAGCGTCTGCCAGGGCTCCTCCCGGACCTCGGGGACACGGAGGCGATGGAAGTCACCGCGATCCACTCCCTGTGCGCATTGACTTCCGCATCCGTGCAGCTGCTGCGGCGGCCACCGTACGAGAATCCGCACCACACCGCCACATCAGCCGCGATCATCGGGGGCGGATCCGGGCTGCCTAGGCCCGGCGCCGCGTCCCGGGCCCACCGCGGAGTGCTGTTCCTCGATGAAGCACCTGAATATGAACGGCGGGTGCTCGACGCGCTCCGGCAGCCGCTGGAGAGCGGGGAACTGGTGATCCACCGTTCCGCAGGCACTGCGGCATATCCTGCCCGTTTCCAGCTGGTAATGGCGGCCAACCCCTGCCCGTGCGGCAAAGCTTCAGGCAAGGGCGTGGATTGCACCTGCACCCCCACCATGCGGCGGCGCTATCTGTCGCGCATGTCCGGTCCGCTCCTGGACAGGGTAGACATCCAGCTTGAAGTCGAGCGGGTCTCGTTGGCCGACTTCGGTCAGCCGGTTTCAGAGGAGGAGACAGCGACGATCGCGGAGCGGGTCGCGGCGGCGAGGCAGTGCCAGCTGGGGAGGCTGATGCCCTTTGGACTCGAGACCAATGCCCAGGTCCCTGGCAGGCTGCTCAGGGGCGCCTTGCGGCTCGGGCCCGCGACTACACGGATCCTGGACCATGCCTTGGAACGTGGCGTACTCACGGCCCGCGGATACGACCGGGTGCTGCGTCTGGCCTGGACAGTGGCCGACCTGGCCGGGCGGGATCTTCCCGGAGCCGATGAGATTGGGCAGGCCCTCGGCCTTCGGCAGGCAGCTGCTCCCGCCTAGCGGAAGGAGCGGTATTCCAAAACACTTCCGCCCTTGCCGGATAACACGAGGCAGGAGCACTGATCAGGCTTGGAAAGGACACCATGATGGAGGCCGAAAGGACAGCCAGGGCGGCGTTATCCCGGCTGTTCGAACCGCAGGACGCCGCCGGTCTGGCCCTGGTGCAGGTTGCCGGGGCGGAGGACGCGCTGCGCATCGCCACGGGGGAGCTTGCCGTAGGCCCGGAGTTCGAACAGGACATGGCCCGCGTGCTGGCGGACAACGGCTCCGGCAGCGGATGGACAGGCCTGGCAATGGCCCGGATGCGATGGTCTCCCCGCATTCCGGATCTGGCGCCGGGCCGGGACCTGGCCACGATGCAGCGGCTGGGCGGACGCATGATCATCCCTTCGGACGAACTCTGGCCCCGACAGCTCGCGGACCTTGGCCTGCAGGAACCGATCTGCCTCTGGTGGCGGGGAGTCGAACAGGAGCTGCCTCCAGCCGCCAAAGCCATCGCTTTGGTGGGCTCGCGGGACAGCACCTCGTATGGCTCGTCTGTCACTGGCGATCTTGCATACTCTTTGGCGCAGCGGGGCTTCACGATCATTTCGGGAGGCGCCTACGGCATCGACGCCCACGCACACCGCGCCGCGCTGGCCGGAAGCAGCGGGGGCGCGCCCACGATCGCCGTTATGGCCGGGGGAGTGGACCGCTTCTATCCTTCCGGCAACGAGGACCTGCTGCGGGCTGTGGCGAACCAGGGCGCTGTTCTCGCCGAGGTTCCGCCGGGTTCGGCGCCCACCCGGTACAGGTTTCTGCAACGGAACCGGCTCATCGCGGCACTGGCATCCGTCACAGTTGTGATCGAGGCCCGGTGGAGATCCGGGGCCCTGAACACGGCCCACCACGCTGAAACCCTCGGCCGCGGCGTCGGTGCCGTGCCCGGATCGGTGCACAGCGCCAACTCGGCAGGTTGCCACCGGCTGCTCCGGGAAGGCGGAGCCGTCTGCGTCACCGACGCGGGGGAGATTGCCGAACTCGCTTCGCCAAGCGGCGATTCCCTTCCGGAGCCCAGAACAGGCAGGGCGGCAGTCCAGGACGGCCTGACGTTGGAGGACCTGATCCTCTTGGATGCCCTTCCCCTGCGGACCACCAGCACAGTTGAGAAGCTCACGACGGTGGCGGGGATGAGCGCGGACTCGGTCCGTGCCGGGCTCGGCCGGCTCGGGCTGCTGGGCCTGGCCGAGTCCCACCGCGGCAGCTGGAAACGGGCGGGGAAGGCCGGGTGACAGGATGCCCCGCAGGCACGCTCCAGCTGTGGCAGCCAGGCTCGCCCGCGGCTCGCCCGCCGGGCTCCTTGAACGCCCGGCGAATCCTGCGAGAGTAGGAACGTGTTATCAAAGGAACTGCCGGCCGCGCTGGCCACGGCCGCCGAGGGATTCGGCCGCTATCTGGAGGCGGAACGTGGCCGCTCGGCCCACACCGTGCGCGCCTACCTGTCCGACGTCCAAAGCCTGCTGGGTTACGCTGCCTCGGAAGGCGTGGAAGATCTCACCGGGCTGGAGCTCGG
>JAODMA010000382.1 GCA_025464545.1 Arthrobacter sp.
ATCCCGAAGCCGCGCACCCCGGGCGTGTCCATCAGGACCGCTCCTCCAGGCAGCGGAACGAGCTACCCGGATGTCGCGGTGTGCCGGCCCTTGCCGTCGGTCAGGGAAGTTTGCCGTTCAGCGGCCGTTCCCGGTAGAGCCGGAGTGCGACGTCGACGAGCGAAACCTTGTTCAGGCCCGCAAGCTCCGTCAGCGGGATCCAGGCCGCGTGCGTGGTGCTTCCGTTGACCTCGTGCCGAAGCTCACCGCCGGTGGTCCAGGCTTCGTAGACAAGCCGCAGCGACTGGAAGTCGCGTTCGCCGCCGTCGATCCGGATTTCCGCTGGCCAGTGTCCGACGTCGACCCCCAGCAAGGCTCCGATCTCGGCGTCGTAGCCGGTTTCCTCGTAAATCTCCCGGCGGCATCCGTCCACCGGGTGCTCGGCCAGGTCCAGCCCGCCGCCCGGCAGCGTCCAGCCTTCCTTGCCGCCCTGCTTCCAGTACGCCAGCAGGATTGCGCCGTCGCGCACAATGACGGCGTAGGCGGCCGGGCGGGTATCGAAATTCAGGCTCATCCCACCAGCGTAGTCCGGACCGCGGGCCCTGCCGGATCGGGTGGTTCCGTCCTAGAGTGTCACTGTGACCAACCTTGAAGTCCTCCCGATGGAAGAAGTCTGCCCGCCCGCCCACGCGGGCACCGGCTCCGGCCCGTGTCTCCAGCTGTGGCCCGCCCGCGAGGTGCCGCTGGGCGGCGTCCGCGCCATGAAGGTGTCCCGCACACTGCCGCAGCGGGGGCTCCCCACGGTGGGCGCGTGGTGCTTCCTGGACAGCTTCGGCCCCGAGCGCGTCGCGATGTCCGTGCTCCCGCACCCCCACACGGGCCTGCAGACCGTCACCTGGCCGCTTCTAGGGACCATCCGGCACCGGGACAGCGTGGGCAGTGACGTGCTGGTCCGGCCGGGCGAACTCAATATCATGACCGCCGGGCGGGGTGTCTCACACTCCGAATTCGCGGTACTCCCCGGCCCGGGAGCCGAGGGAACGGGCGAGCCCGCCGGGCGGCCGCCGCTGCAGCGCGGGCTTCAGCTTTGGGTAGCGCTGCCGGACGGCGAGCGGCACCGGGCGCCGGCGTTTGAACAGCACCGCGCCTTGCCGCAGGTCACCGGGGAGGGCTACACGGCCACCGTGATGGTGGGCAGCTTCGCCGGTGCCACGTCCCCGGCGACAATGTTCTCTCCCATCGTCGGGGCGGACCTCAGTGGCAGCGGCCGGCTCAGCCTGCCGCTCAACCCGGACTTTGAACACGCCGTCCTGGTGCTCGACGGGGGCCTCACCCTCGACGGCCAGGAGGTACCCCCGGGTCCCCTGGGCTACCTCGGCACCGGCCGCGGCAGCCTTGAACTGGACGCGCTTCCCGGCACCCGATTCATCCTGCTCGGCGGCGCGCCCTTCGAGGAGGAGCTGCTGATGTGGTGGAACTTCGTCGGCCGCACCCACGCCGAAATCGAACAGTCCCGTCAGGACTGGGAGGATCAGGCGGGGCTTACCGATCCCGCAGCCGCCGCGGCACGCTTCGGGCTGGTCCGTGGCCATGGCCCGGAGGCGGGCTCCCAGGCGGGCCGCATTCCGGCCCCTCCCCTGCCCGGCGTGCAGTTGAGGCCGCGCCGCCGGTTCTGATGACGCCGCGGCGGGTACCGGTCGGCGGTCAGCCGTTTTCGGCGACCAGCCGGAGGACACCGAATACCGGATCCTCGTCCAGGACCCGGACGTCGCTGATGCCGGCCGCGGCCAGGGCAGAGCGGAACGATTCCTGCAGCCGCGGGACCTTCATGCCCAGCCCGCCGCCCAGGATCACCGGCCCGTCGATGCCGAGCTGTCGGAGCGTTTGTTCCGCAAGCTGCGCCAGGTCACGGCCGGCCTGGTCGACAAGTCCGCGGCTCGCTGCGTGGCCCGCGTCGGCCGCATCGACCACGAGGCGGGCCCGTTGTGCCCAGTAGCGCCGCCCGGTGGAGGCGGAGTGGAACAGCGCGATCAGCTGGTTGGGGTGGTCCACTCCGCAGGAGGCCAACAGGGCGGTGGTGAGTTCGTCCGCTTCCAGGCCCTGGTTCATTCGTCGCAGGCTGTGGCGGACGGCCTCACGACCCAGCCAATAACCGGCGCCCTCATCGCCCAGCAGGTAGCCCCAGCCCCCGGCACGGGCCTCCTCGCCCTGGCTGTTCCGGCCCCAGGCGGCCGAGCCGGTGCCGCCGATAACGGCGACGCCGGTACTGGCGCCTCCCGCGGCGAGCAGGAGACGGGAGTCGTGGACCACGGTTATCCGTGCGCCGGGCACGTGCGGCGCAATCAGCGCGGCGAGCGCAGCGGCGTCGTCGTCGGTGTCGATCCCGCCGGCCCCCGCATACACTTGGGCGACGGTTCCGCCCCCGATCCGGGAGAAGAGCTCGGCGAGGTTGCGGGCCGCTTCCTCGCGGCTGACGTTCTGGACGTTTGAGCTGCCCACGGACTCATCCGCCGCTGCCTGGCCGTCTTCGAACCGGACACCGTGGGTCTTGGTGCCGCCGATATCCAGCCCGATCACGGCGCCGCCGGGCACAGCCGGGGCAGTACCCGTGGAGCCCGAAGACGACGCAGCAGAGTCCGCCGCCGGCGGGATGTCAGTATTAGTCACCAGACCAGCCTACTGAATCGTCCCCAGGAGCAAGCCATGCCAGACGCCCTCTTCGGCACCCGAATCATTGCCGCCCCGATGGCGGGCGGAACCTCCACCCCAACGTTCGTGCGGGCCGTCGGCGCGTCGGGCGGGCTGGGCTTCCTTGCCGCAGGGTACAAGAGCGTGGAGTCGATGCAGGCGGAGATCCGCACCACCCGGGCCTCCGGCGCCCGGTTCGGGATGAATGTCTTTGTCCCCGACCCGGCGCAGCTGCACCCGTCCCCGGCGCTGGTCGCGCAACTGGTTAAGTACCGCTCCCGGCTCCAGCCGGATGCGGGCCGGTACGGCACGGAGCTTCCGGCGCTTCGGCTCGACGACGACGACGCCTGGCAGGGCAAGATCGACGTGCTCCTTGCGGACCCGGT
>JAODMA010000409.1 GCA_025464545.1 Arthrobacter sp.
GGCGGCCGGCGCCTGCGCGGACAGGTTCAGGCCCAGCACGGCGAGCGCTGCCAACGTTGCCCAAGCCAGCCGCCCGTACCCCCTCGACGGCCGGTCCGCGTCGGGCGCAGCGCTGGACAGGTCCCCCGGACTACCTTCGTCCGGCGACTTCCGCTCCGGCGATTGCCGCTCCGGGGTCCCGTGCAGCCCGCGCAGGGCCGGAACGATCATGAGCAGCGCCGGCACCACCAGCCCAACCACGCCAAGGAAGACCCAGTGCCAGCTGGCAAGCTGGGCCACGAGGCCGGCGGCGAACGGGCCAACGAGCGAGGGAATCACCCACGCAGCGGAAAACGCGGCGAAGATCCTGGCGTGCAGCACGGGCGGATAGACCCGGGCTACCACCACGTAAAGGGACTCCGTCATGGCGCCTCCGCCGAGGCCCTGCACCAACCGGCCGGAGACCAG
The DNA here is from genome assembly GCA_025464545.1 of Arthrobacter sp. GTDB lineage: Bacteria > Actinomycetota > Actinomycetes > Actinomycetales > Micrococcaceae > Arthrobacter. The sequence goes on from JAODMA010000409.1 coordinate 448, forward strand.
GGCGGCCATGCTCTCAGCCGTTCCCGCGATCAGCAGGCCGACTACAAACAGGGCCACGGAAGCGTACAGGGGACCCACCGGACCACGCCGGTCGGACCAGTTGCCCGCGGCCACCATGCCGATGACGCCGGTGGCGAGCGGACCGGCGAAGGCCAGAGCGTACAGGGCTGCCCCGTCCAGCTCGCGGCTGACGAGCGGCATGATGGTTGTCACGGCCATGGATTCAAAGGCGGCGAGGAACACCAGGGCACAGGCGCCGAGGGTCACCAGCAGGTAGCTGCGGTGGAAAAGACCGGCTGATTCCGGGGCCGGGGCGGGGGCGGTACGGGGCACGGGGCGGGGCCTGATCGGTAGGACCGGACGCCGCCGAAAAAGCCTCAGCCGAAGTTGGGGCCACGGTGCGTCCTGCTGCGGTTAGGGTCGAGAGCTTCGGTAAAGCGGGGGAAGGCTAAAGGGGAAGCATGCCACAGCCGGCCGGTGGCGCGCACCACCCCTTGAGGACCCGAAAGCCGGTCAGCCGCCGATGAAGCGGTTCCGCCCGGCGCGGTAGCCGAACACCGCGGCAAGTGCGCCGACCACAAGGAAGAGTATCCCCGCCGCAGCGAAGGAGCCCGTGGACTGGTGCAGCTGGCCGACCAGGAGGGTCCCGGTGGAACCCAGCCCGTAGCCAACGCCCTGCATCATGCCGGACAAGTGGGCCGCGGTGTGGCCGTCGCGGGTGCGGAGCATGATCATCGTCAGCGCGACGGCGGTCAGGCTGCCCTGGCCAAGGCCCAGCAGCCCGGTCCAGACCCAGATCAGTTCCAGCGGACCGAAGATGCTCAACGCAAATCCGCCGCCGGTCATCAGCGCCACCACGGTGCTGATCGCGCGCTGGTCCCGGAAGCGGGCGGCCAGGGCGGGGGCGAAGAGGGAACCCAGCATCTGCAGCACGATCGAGGCGGAGACGATCAGCCCGGCAGTGCCACCGTCCACCCCGCGCTCGCGCAGGATGGGAGCCAGCCAGGCAAAGACGCTGAAGGACATCATCGCCTGCAGGACCATGAAGACAGTCACCTGCCAGGCAATGGCCGAGCGCCACACGTTTACGCCGTCGGACGCCTGCTGGTGCCTGCCATGGCGTTGCCGCACGGCCAGCGGAAGGAACAGCACAAGGACGACGCCGGCGGGCAGCGCCCAGAACCAGAGCGCCGCCGTCCACTCTCCCGTCGCGGCGAACACGGGGTAGGTGAAGCCTGCGCCGAGGGCCGCGGAAGCACAGATCGCCGTCGTGTAGAGACCGCCCATCAGCCCCAGCCGGTGCGGGAAGTCACGCTTGACGAGGCCCGGCAGCAGCACGTTGCAGAGCGAGATCGCGGCACCGCAGGCGGCCGTCCCGGCGAGCAGGGCGGGAAGGTGCCCGGCGGCCGCGGCGTCCAGCGGACGCAGCAGCAGCCCGCCGGTCAGCACAGCCATGGCGCCGAGCAGGACGCGTTCGGCGCCGAAGCGGCGGGCGAGCACGGGGGCCAGCGGGGCGAACACACCGAGCAGCGTGACGGGCACCGTGGTGAGGACCACGACCGCCCAGCCCGGCAGCCCGGCGTCGGCCGTCACCTCGGGAAGCACCGCCGAAAAACTGGAGAAAACGGTGCGGAGGTTGAGCCCGATCAGGACCAGGCAGAGTCCCAGATAGACCAGCCCGCGGCGGCTGCCGACACGGGTGGGCGCGGCAGCGGGGACATCGTCGATCTCGGCGTCGACAAGCGTGCTGTTGCGGTCCCCGACGGCGGGGCTGCTCCCGAGAGCGGAGTCCGGGGCGTTCTGCGGTAACGTCACGGACCCATTCTGGCAGGCCGTACCGCGCCGCCCCTGTCGTAGCACCCTCAGGCGGCCCGCGGCGGCCCGCCAGACTCCACTATTCTGGAAGGGATGAGTGAAACCCCAGAGTCCCCCCAGATACCGCAGCCGTCCCGCCCGGTGACCCCCGGAAGCCAGGCTTCCTTCGGCACCTACGGCGGCCGCCCGGTCAGCTTCGTGCGCCGCGGCACCCGTCTGCAGGGTCGGCGCCAGGCCGCCTGGGAAGAGCATTCTGACCGCTGGGCGGTCGACGTTCCGCGCCACATCGCCAACACCTCCGTCCACCCGGACTATGAGTTCGACGCGGAGGCGGAATTCGGGCGCCAGGCCCCGCTGATTGTGGAAATCGGTTCGGGGCTGGGCGACGCCGTCTGCCACGCCGCCGAGGCGAACCCGGATAGGGACTTCCTCGCTGTCGAGGTGTACACGCCGGGCCTGGCCAACACGCTGATCAAGATCAACAGCCGCGGGCTCAGCAACGTCCGGGTCGTGGAGGCGAACGCCCCGGAAGTGCTGGCCACCATGCTCCCGGCTGGCTCCGTCACGGAACTCTGGGTGTTTTTCCCGGACCCGTGGCACAAGTCCCGGCATCACAAACGCCGTCTCATCCAACCGGCGTTCGCCGAACTCGCCGCGCGCGCTTTGAAGCCCGGTGGCATCTGGCGGATCGCCACGGACTGGTCCAACTATGCGGTCCACGTACGTGAGGTACTGGCCGGCTCCGCCGACTTCGAGAACCTGCACGAGGGCGAGCGCAGCGGCGACGAAAGCCCCCTGACCCGAGTCTGGGAATCCGGGGTCGAGTCGCTGGTAGGCGGGGCGCCCGTCAAGGAGGGCCGGGCACCGGTGAGCACCGAACACACGGGTCCCAATGAAGGCACGGATGAGACCGGCGGCTGGGCTCCGAGGTTTGAGGGCCGGATCCTGACCAGCTTCGAGAACAAGGCACACGAGGCCGGGCGGCTCATTTTCGATCTCAGTTACCGGCGGCGCTGAGCGCGCGACGCGTTCGAGGCGCGGTGGCGGATCTTGCCTGCAGCCGGTCCCGGCCCGATCCGGATCCGGGCAGCACTGTTCCGGAGCAGCACCGCGTGGCAGGATTACGGGAGTCGCATCCGCTGGGCTCGGATTGACTCGGCGGATTAACCGAGACAGTTGAGGGACCGAACATCAAAAGAGAACTGAAGGGCGCCGCCGACGCCGCCGAAGATATCACCAACTCCCGTGCACTCGAGCTGGTGGCCCGGGCCGGGTTTGCCGTAAGCGGCATCCTGCATTTCCTGGTGGGCCTGGTCGCGATCCGGCTCGCCATGGGCGGTGAGGGCGAGGCGGATGTGAGCGGGGCAGTCGAACAGCTCGCCAGCCAGCCGGCCGGTCCGTTGCTCCTTTGGGGGTCGTTCGCCGCCTGCGTTGCGCTGGCGCTCTGGCAGACCAGCGACGCCATCTTCGATTTCGACCACCTCCCGGCCAGGAATAAGCTGGGCAAGAAGCTCAAGGCGGCGCTTCAGGCAGTGGTGTATGCCGGGTTGGCCGTGACGCTGGCGTCCTTCGCGAACGGCGCGGGCAAGGACCACACCACGTCCACGAGCGACCTCACCGTGTCCGTGATGAAAGCCCCCGGAGGGTTCGCACTCCTGCTCGCGGTCGGCGCGGCCGTTGCCATCACCGGAATTGTCTACGTTATCCGCGGCTTCCGACAGTCCTTCGCAAAGCACCTCCGGCTTCCGGCCTTGGAGAGCGCGCGGACGGCTGTAACGGGCTTTGGTGTGGCAGGCTACGCCGCCAAAGGCATCGCCCTCCTCCTGGCGGGCCTGCTGATCATCGTCGCCACCGTGACCGCGCACCCGGAGGAATCGACCGGGATCGACGGCGGCCTGAAGGGGCTGCGCGACCAGCCCTTCGGCTTCTACATGCTCGCCGCCGTGGGCGCCGGGCTGATCTGCTACGGCATCTTCATGATGGTGCGGTCCAAGCTCGCCAGGATGTAATGCCCGGGAGCGGAAAGCACCTGCGGGCGGCGTTAGTATGTGCCCGTGGCTGACAGAGTTTCGAGGGACGACGTCATCGCGTTTCGTCTGGGCGCACATCATCTGATGGAGCGGTTGGGCGTGGGCGGGCTGCTCGACGCGGCCGGCCGGTGCGGGATTCAGAACAGCCCGCCTGGGTCGGCGTTGCTTGCCCTGCACGCCAGGGTGCAAAACCTCACGCAGGAACAGGTGGCCGACGCAGTCGCCGAGGAGAAAAGCCTGCTGCAGACCTGGTGCATGCGTGGCTCGCCGTTCTACTTCCCGGCCTCGGACGCGCCGGTATTCACCACCGGCGTGCTACCTCCGACCGAGGAGGCGATGCGCCATCTCGTTTCCGGGGTGGAGCAGGCGTTGGACAAACTCAAGATGAGCCTGCCCGAGGCGGTCCAGCTGACCGGCGCCGAGATCGGGAACGTGCTGTCTGGGCGCAGGCTCGCTATCGGCGAGCTGGGCGCGGAGATCGCCACCCGGATTGCCCGCAGGCTGCCGAAGCGACAACGCGACATCTGGGAGGAAACAGGACCCTACGCCCCGGGGCAACCGCTCGGTGAGGGTGTAGTACATTTCTGCGTCCGCATCCTCGCGTTGCAGCGGGTGGTCTGCTTCGCGCCGCGCGCCGGGAACAAAACACCGTGCGTCCTGGTCGACGAGTGGCTTGGCCGTCCGATCCCGGACATCGACCCGCAGCTCGCGCGCGCCGAACTGCTTCGACGCTACCTGCGCTGCTACGGACCCTCGACGCGCGGAGACTTCGCCGCGTGGGCGGGGATCCATGCCGGCGACACCGACCCCTGGTGGAGCTTGGTCGGGGCTGAGCTGACACGGGTCGAGTTCGGCGGCACGTCATGGATCCTCACCGAGGATCTCGACGCACTGCGGTCGGCACCGACGCCGAAGGGGGTGCGCCTGCTCCCGCCACATGACCCTTATACCCAGATGCGCGACCGTGAAACGATCGTCGACAGGAAGTACCACCGGGAAGTGTGGCAGACCGTCGGCGAGCCGGGGACGCTGCTCGCAGCCGGCAGAATCGCCGGCACCTGGCGTACACGCAAGAGCGGCCGGAAGCTCACCATCACCATCAAGACGTTCGCCTCCCTGCCGGATCGGGACAAGAAGTCGCTACAGGGCGAGGCCGAGCAGGTCGTCCTGCTGCGAGGCGCGTCGTCGGTGGACGTCGAGTTCGACACCTACTGACGCTCCACTCCACGAGCGCCCGCGGGATCGAGCCCGGCGTATGGTAACCGCCGGGGTGCATCGCTAAGCCGGCCGGCTATCCGCGCGGCACGGCGATGACCGCCACCGTCTGCTGCTGCCCGTTTCGCATTTCGACGCTGGCGATGCTGGCAAGCTGAACGGGCGTGGCGCCCGTGATCCGCACCCGGCCGCTGGGGGTGGCCGTCCAGGCACAGGCCCGGTCTTCGCCGCCGTCGCGGTCCTTTACCCAGAGCGAGAAGGTGCCCTCCACCGGCAGGCTCCGCCCATCAACCGCGAGTTCCGTGCCCCAGGTTTTCTTGACCAGGCCCACTGTGAACTGAACCCCGTCGCCGGCCTGCACCGAGTAGCTGGCATCCGGTTTGGTCGGCGGGCTGAGCAGCGGTCCGGCAAGGACGCCGACGGCGAGGCAGGCCGCGGCCGCGGCCGCCACCGCCGCGGACCAGCGGAGGCGTACCTTGCGGCGGCGGAGGGCCAACTCATCCAGCAGGCGCCTGGGGACCGGAACCCCGCCGACGTCCCCCGGCGGCTGCACAGGCCCCACGGCAGCAACCCCTACCCCGGCGGCCACGCCGGGCAGTGACACGGCGTGGCCCACCGGCACCGCGTCCAGCAGTGCGGGCAGGCTGGCAAGTTCGTCAAGCTCTGCCCGGCACTCCGCGCAGGAATCCAGATGCTGCTCGAAGGCTGCGACGTCGGCCGGCTCGAGTCCGCCCAGCAGATAGGCGCCGAGCAGCCGGTGTGGTTCCATTGCGTTCACCGCTGCACCCCCATTTCATCGAGGACCGTCCGCAGCGCCCGGACCGCGTAAAACGCCCTGGACTTCACTGTTCCGCTGGGGATGTTCAACTTTTCCGATGTCTCCTGGACCGTGTAGCGGCGGTAGTGGAGGGCAACCAGGACGTCCCGGTGCTCGGCGCTCAGCCGCAGCAGCGCCTCCTCGATGAGGACCCTGTTGAGCAGTTCGTCCACGCGTTCGGCCGGGTCTACGGGGTCCCCCGCATCGCGTTCCGTGGCCTCGCGGGGCCGGCGCTGGGCTCTGCGGTAATTGTCGATCATGATGTTGCGGGCCGTCCGGAACAGGTAGCTGCGCAGACTGCCGGTGATCTCCGGAGCCTGCTGCCAGACGCGCAGAACGGTCTCCTGAACCACGTCGTCCGCCAAGTACGGATCCCGGCAGGCGCTGAGCACAAAGCGTTTCAGGGCCGCGCCGTGATCGCGGTAGATCGCGGCCACCACGTCTTCGTCCAGCGACATACGATGCCTCCCGCCTTGCGCCCCGTACCCTTCTGCCCCCTACGACGTACGGGACCGCGCAAAAGTTCAAAGCCCCGTCCTGAACCATTCTTCACCGGACGGCGTCGTATGGGTTAGCGCCGGCCTGACGAGTTGGCCGGTAAGAGTCAAGGAGCAACAGATGAAGAAGCACCTCAGCATTGGCCTGGCCGCCTTCGCAGTTGGCGCACTGCTTTCCGGCTGTGCCGGCGGAGGGGGCAGCACGGCAACGACGGCGCCCTCCGCGCCGGCCGCAACTTCGGCTCCTGCGTCTTCCGCACCGGCCACCTCGGCCCCCGCCTCGGCCACGGCGACAGGGCTCAAGATAGCGGAATCCAAGCTCGGCCCGATTGTGGTCGATGGCAAAGGCATGAGCGTTTACTACTTCACCAAGGACACGAAGGACTCCGGGACAAGCGCCTGCACCGGCGGATGCCTCACCGCCTGGCCACCCGTCACCACCACCGCCGCCGCACCTTCCGCGGAAGGCATCACGGGCACCTTGGGCACCATCACTACCCCCGATGGCAAGAAGCAGGTGACCATCAACGGCATGCCCATCTACTACTTCGAAAAGGACAAGGCTGCAGGAGACATTCTGGGCCAGGGCGTCAACAGCGTCTGGTACCTCGTGGCGCCCTCCGGTGAGATGATCACCACCGCTGCCGGATCCTAGGAACCGCACGCCCGTCGGGCTCCTGCCGCTGCTGGGGGCGGCAGACCCGGCGCTAGGATCAACGGATGGCACAATTGATCTGAACACCACTGCGAAGACCTGGCGATTCATGGTGGAAAGCAACCAGGCACTGCTGCTGCGCTGGCCTGGGCGTCGGAAACCGACGGCGTGGACATCCAGCTCCGCAAGGGCTACGTGTCGCTCCACAGCCCCGCAGCTAGCCTCCAGCAGGGCCGACCCTGCAACCTCACGGGTGATCGTCTGGTCCCCAGGCTCGCTAAGATGGACCAGATGACCGACTGCTGAAAGTAGTGCGCACATGCCATCCCATCCGGACGAGAGTGCGGCACTGGCAATACAGACTCCCGCTATCAA
>JAODMA010000431.1 GCA_025464545.1 Arthrobacter sp.
GATCAGGTGGGTCAGCCCGTAGCTTGCGAGGACCGCCAGGACCACGATGGTGCCGCCCATGGTCGGGGTGCCGCGCTTGGTGTGGTGCGTGGTGGGACCGTCATCGCGGATGAATTGTCCGTAGCTCTTGCGGACCAGGAGCCGGATGAACAGCGGGGTGCCCACGAGGGCAAAGAGCAGCGCGAGGCCGGAGCCCATCAGCAGTGCAATCACAGCAGTGCACTCCCTTCAGTGGCGGTTCCGGCCGGTTTTCCAGCCGCGGATTCGGCGGCATTGGCAGCAGCGCCGGGGGCGGGGCCGCCGGGGGCTTGTGGAGGCAATGCTATCCGATCGCCCAGATGGCGCAGGCCGATGCTGTTGGAGGACTTGAAGAGCACCAGGTCCCCCGGCTGGAGTTCAGCCTGCAGCAGCTCATAGGCCTCGTCAGCAGATTCGGTGAAGACGCATTCCTCGCCCCAGGATCCTTCGTTGACCGCGGAAACGTAGAGCGAACGCGCTTCCCTTCCCACGACGACCAGCCGGGAGATGTTGAGCCGGACCACCTGGGTGCCGACGGCCATGTGCTCGCGGATCGAGTCAGGGCCCAGCTCGAGCATGGCGCCAAGCACCGCCCAGGTCCGGCGGCCTTGGCCGAGGTCAGCCAGGGTCCGGAGGGCCGCCCGCATGGATTCCGGGTTCGCGTTGTAGGCATCGTTGATGATGGTGACGCCGTCGGCTCGCTCGGTGCGTTCCATCCGCCACCGGCTCGCGGCGCTCTGCGCGCTCAGCGAGGCGGCGATCGCTGCCGGGGCGATGCCCGCCGCGTGGGCTGCTGCAGCGGCGGCCAGCAGGTTGCTGACGTGGTGGGCCCCGATCAGCTGTGAGCTGACGTGGTGCCCGGCCGTGTCTCCCGGCAGGAAGAGCTCGAATTCGGGGTTTCCTGAGCTGTTCAGTTCGACGCCTTCCGCGCGGACCCGCTCTGCACCGGCTTTGTCGGAACGGTCGTCGCGGGCGGCCTGTGCGGAGAAGCCGAGCACGGCGGCGCCGGTACGGTTTGCCATCGCGGCGACGCGGGCGTCATCGAGGTTGAGGACGGCGGTGCCGGCGGCCGGGAGGGCTTCGACGAGTTCGCCCTTGGCGACGGCGATGTTCTCCACTCCGCCGAACTCGCCGGCGTGGGCCGTGCCGACGCCGAGGACCACGCCGATGTCCGGGCGGACCATGTCCGCGAGGTAGCGTATGTGGCCGACACCGGTGGCGCCCATTTCGATGACGAGGTAGCGGGTGTCAAAATCTGCTTTGAAGACGGTCAGAGGGACGCCGACCTCGCCGTTGTAAGAGCCCTGCGGGGCGACCGTTTTAGCTCCGGCGCCGTTGTCCATGTCGCCGCCGGCGGCGAGGATGCCGGCCAGCAGGTCCTTGGTGGTGGTCTTGCCGGCGGAGCCGGTGATGCCGATCACGGTCAGCGGTACGCCTTCGGCATGCCGGCGGGCCCGGATCCGGCGGACTGCCTCGGCAGCGAGGGCCCCCATGGCCAGGACAGCGTCCTGAACCACGACGGCGGGGTGGTTCCGCCCGGCGGCGTCGGCAACTTCATGCTCCACGAGGGCCAGCACCGCGCCCCGTTCGAAGGCGGCGCGCACGAAGTCGTGGCCGTCGGCAGCTTCCCCCGGTTTCGCCACGTAGAGGCAACCGGGTGCGGCTTCACGGGAGTCGGTCACCACGGAACCGGGGGTGATGCCCGGTTCAGCGGCCAGCCGGCCGTTGGTTATGTCGGCGATTTCCGCCGCTGTAAATGCAATCATCTCGGTTTAGGACTCTATCCGCTGGTCTTGGAGAACGGTGAATCCCCGTGCTGTCAAGGCGGAACGGAGCTCCACCCTGTCGTCGAGGGCGAGGTTGACGCCCTTGACTTCCTGCCATACTTCGTGGCCCCGACCGGCGACCAGGATGGTGTCCTCCGCCCGGGCGAGCTCAACGGCCCTCCGGATGGCGGCGTCGCGCGGGAAAACTTCGACAACCGTGCACCCGAGGCCTTCGCGGTCCCTGGCCTCGAGCGCGCCGGCCAGAACGTCGGCACGGATGGCCGCGGCGTCCTCGTCGTGCGGGTCGTCGTCGCTGACAATCACGGTGTCTGCGAGCCGGGCGGCGATGGCTCCCATCGCCGGGCGTTTGCTCTGGTCACGCTGACCGGTGGCGCCGAAGACGATGATCACCTTGGAGCCCGGCTCGGGCGAGCGGACGGCTTCGAGGGCCCGGGCCAGGGCGTCGGGGTTGTGGGCGAAGTCGACCACGGCGGCCGGAGCGGTGGAGATCAGCTGCATGCGGCCAGGGACGGCGACCGTGAAAGGATCCCGGGCGTCGAGGGCGGCCTGCACGGCGGCGGCGTCGTGCCCGCCGGCGAGGACCATGGCGGTGGCGAGTGCGGCGTTGGCGACGTTGAAGCTGCCCGGAAGGCCCGTGTGCACGCGCAGAGCGGTACCGTCCCGGTGCTGCAGGGTGAAGTCGGTCCCGAGTCCCTGCGGGGACAGGCCGGTGACCGTCCAGTCCGCAGCCCGTGCTCCGTCGCCGCTTCCCGGCGGCGCAGTAGAGAGGGTGGTGACCGGTATTCCGGCCGACGCCGCGAGCCGCCTCCCCCACTCATCGTCGACCGTGATCACCGCGGCGCGGGCGCGCTCGGCAGAGAAAAGCCGGGCCTTGGTCTGGAAGTACTCTTCCATGCTGCCGTGCAGGTCCAGGTGGTCCTGGGTCAGGTTGGTAAAGCCCACGACGTCGAACATGACGCCGTCGACGCGGTGGAAGGAGACGGCGTGCGAGGAGACCTCCATGGAGGCCGCATCGAGG
>JAODMA010000452.1 GCA_025464545.1 Arthrobacter sp.
GACGAATCGAACATTGATCAGGCACGAAGTGATCGTGAGGACACCATCGTCCTTGATCACCTGCCGAAGTTGGAATAGGGCCGGTTCGCCGCTTTTCAGTAAAGCATTGAATTGCTGTGTACTATCCGACCAGGCAGTCACACGGCCGTTCTTAGTGGTCCCTTGGTAGACCGTGGTGCTGGTCGTGACGGCCGAGTGGGTGATGGTCTTACCGCCGGGGGTATCGGAATGACTGAACCGCCCCGTTTGTCTGACGCAGACCAGGTGATCATACGGAGCCGAAACGTAGTTGCAGACTTCGGCGAACTCGAAGTATTGCGGAGGAGCAGCTGCCGCCGGGGTAGCTGAAAGGGCCAGCACGGCACTCGAAGCCAGGACGGACACGGCTGCCCGGAATTTCAGGTTTTTTGGATTCTTCACGAGATTCTCCGAGGAATCAGCGGCTGCAAAGGCCGAACTGTGGAAGAGCGGGCGCATCGGGATATGCGCCAGATTGCGATTCCAGCCTCCGCAATCGATGCGATATGGAGATTCCAGTTTAGGCCTGGCAGCCACATCCTCAAGGCGCGTTTGAATTTTGTGGGCGTTCAAGTCCGGTCGTGGCGGAAGAAATGGTGGCGTCCGGGTCAGTCCCATCCCAAGGTGGGCCGGAGGCCGCGGGAAATTGATTCGAGCAGCCGGACGTTGAAATCCACGCCCAGCTGGTGAGATAGCCCACCTGGTCCCGCGCATCGGCCTGGGCGCGCAGGCCGAAGTATCTACGTGAGTCATCATCGATCAGCGGAACGATGCTTCGGGATACAGACACCCGCGGAGTGCGAGAGTGGCCAGCGGCTGCCCAGGCCCCCCGGTAACCGGCGATGACGCCGGTACCAATCTCGATACCAGACGTGCGGGCGGCAATTGCGGCAAGCAGGGGAAACGGCGAGGTCTGCTGCTCCGCGAAGTGATGAACGCGGAAGTACGCACCGTCGATGCCGACCTCCTCGGCGGCAACGGCCAACTCGATCGCCTGCAGGAGGGCGTCCTGGGCGGAACGCACGCGTGGACCCGGAATGTCCCCCGGCGTCGAGGAGGAGCCGCCAATCATCGGCCCTCTCCAGCACTAGGCTCATTGTCCTGAATCCGGAACTCGGTCTGCAAATAAGTGGATTTCGGGCGTATTCTGAACTCACGTTTTTGAGCGTGACGGCTGGAACAAAAGATGGCGCGGAAGAACCGAATAGGATCTCGCCTGGTCGCGGCCCTTCGGAGGGTCCTCGTACTGCTGACTGTCAGCGCGCTCTGCGGCGTTCTGGCCGCCAGTCTGGTGGTTCCCGGTGTCGCTGCCGCCGGTATGGCTGTCCGGAATTCGATCATCTTCTTCAACAACCTGCCCTCTGAGCTGACGGTGGAGACGCCGTCGCAGTCAACCAAAGTGTTGAGCGCCGACGGAAAACCGATCGCCACGTTCTATGCGGAAAACCGTGTGAAGGTGGGGTTGGACCAGATGTCCCCGTACATTAAGCACGCCATCGTCGCCATCGAGGACAGCCGCTTCTACGAGCACGCCGGTGTGGACCCGCAAGGGATTCTTCGGGCCCTGACGTCCAACCTGACCAGCGGGGACAGGCAGGGCGCCTCCACGCTGACCCAGCAGTACGTCACCAACGTGATCAACGAATCCCTGTTGTCGGCGGACAAGGGCCACCAGGTCATTCTCAGCGGGCAGAAGAGCGTCGGGGACAAACTGCGGGAGGTGAAGCTCGCCATCGAACTGGAGAAGAAGTTCACCAAGGACCAGATCCTCGAGGGCTACCTCAACATCGTGTTCTTCAACCGTGACGCCTACGGAATCGAGGCTGCGTCGCGCTACTTCTTCAGCACCACGGCCAAAGAACTCACGCTCCCCCAGTCGGCCCTCCTCGCCGGCCTGGTAAACAGTCCCAGTTTCTACGATCCGGCCGTCCATCCGGAAAACGCCATCCAGCGACGCAACCAGGTCCTGGACAGCATGCTCGCCCAAAACATGATCACCCAGGCGGAACGTGACGCCGCCGTCGCCAGTGGGGTGGAACTGAAGATCACCCCGGGCAAGCAGGGCTGCGCCGGCGCCGAAATGGCCCCGTACTTCTGCGACTACGTTTCCCACCTCATCCTCAACAACCCGGCCTATGGCGTCAGCCCGGCCGACCGGGAGAAGAAGCTGTACCGGGGCGGGCTGATCATCAACACCACCCTGGACAGTCGGCTGCAGGCGGTCGCGCAGGCGCAGGTCGACGCCACCGCCGGGGCTAACCCGGACAGGTGGGGTGCGTCGCTGGTCTCCATCTCACCTGGAACCGGCAAGATCCTGGCGATGGCACAAAACACCGTGTTTCTGCCGGAACCAGGAAAATTCGATACACAGTTGAACTTCAACGTCGATTCCAAAGACGCCAAAGGCAACGATTTGAACGGCGCTGGCGGGTTCCAGCCCGGATCAACCATGAAACCGTTCACGTTCGCGGAATGGCTTAATGAGGGCAAGTCCCTGAAAGCTAAGGTGGACGCCTCGCGGCGGACTTACCCGCTCGATTTTCCGTGGAAGTCCAGTTGCGGCAAGGTACTCGGTGCCTACAGCACCGAGCAGAAGAATGCGGGCCTCGGCGCTGCGGATGACCTTCAGAACAACGATGAGGGATACTACCGCCGCATGGAGGTCGACTACGGGCTCTTCAACTCCATAAACACGGCAACCTTCGCTGAGGCGGCGCAACTTGATTTCTGCGGCATCCAGAAAATGGTGGACGCCGTGGGACTCCACAGCGCCGTGGATAACGCCCCCGTGAACATGCATCAACTTGGCAACCTCCTCGGTGCCATTGGCGTGGCGCCGCTCCACTTGGCAAACGCGTTCGCCACGTTTGCCAATGACGGTAAATACTGCGCGCCGATCGCCCTTGCGGAAGTCACCGATGCAGCCGGCCGGAAGCTTCCGGCCGAAGCCACGAGCTGCCGCGACGCCGTCAAGCCCGAGGTTGCCCGTGGTGTGAATACCGTGCTCCAGGACGTGCTGAAGCGGGGGTCCGGGGTGTACATCAACCCGAAGGTCCAGAGCCAGGTTCCGGTGGCCGCAAAGACCGGAACTTCCAATAACAACGGGGCGACATGGGTAGTCGGCTACACCTCCGGCCTCGCCACGGCCTCCTTCTTCGGCGACACCCTTGAGGGCCAAAAACGGCCCGGCCAGAACATCACCATCAACGGCAATTTTTACAAGGCCATTGACGGATACATGCTCGCCGGCCCGCAATGGGCGAACTACATGCAGCAGGTTGCCGGGCTCTACCCGGCCGCACCCTTTCCGCCGCCGCCCGAATCCATGCTTAAGCAGTAGGCCAAGAAGCCGGGCCGTAGCCCGCGCACGTGGGGTATGCGAGGCGTAGCGAGGTCAGCGGCCGGTTGACGGCGGCTCTTGGTCGTCCTCGCCGACGTTTTGAATACCGACCGGTTGTCCCGGCCCGGTATTGGTCCTCCTGTTGATCAACCAGGTGATAAACCACAGCAGGACACCGATCGCCATCAGCCCGCCGGCGATCTGGTACTGGATGACGTTGCGGCCCACCCAGGGACCGGCGAGGAAGGCACAGAGCAGAGCCGCCACGAGCGGCAGCTGCCCGGGGGAA
>JAODMA010000487.1 GCA_025464545.1 Arthrobacter sp.
CCGGTCTTGATGGAAACAATGCCCTCCACCTCCACATCCTCGCCGCAGTGCCTGAGTCGGACCTCATGGGCCAGCTGCAGCGCCGCCGGAAGCGCGTCGTCCGGAAGCCTGAGAACGTCCACCAATTGGCTTTCGGTGAGCCCCACGCCCTCTTCAAGAACCTGTTTCCGGGCTGTCTCGAGGATGGCGTAGCTCGTGACGGGAGAGTCTGCCTGAATCGTCATTGATCGTCCTTTGCGCTGTGTAGCTGCGGATATGCCTCATAGCTGACGCTAGTTTCCCGGCGAGGACGGGATTTTGTGGGGTGTCTACAAGGAGGCGGCCGCGGCTTTGGTTCCGACCGTTTACGTCATCACACGGTCCTGTGATGATCTTCGTTTCCTGGGCCACGTTCGACTGGCGCAGCATCCACCCCCGCACCCTGAAGATGATGCCCAAGAGTGAAACCCTGGTCATGGTGGCCACCGTGATCGTCACCGTCGGCACCCACAACCTCGCCATCGGCGTCGGCGTCGGTGTCCTGGTGGCGATGGTCATGTTCGCCCGCCGTGTCGCGCACTTCGTCACCGTCGAACGCACTGTCAGGACCGTGGACGGCCACGAGACCGCGACCTATGTTGTGGACGGCGAGCTGTTCTTTGCCTCCTCCAACGATCTCTACACCCTGTTCGAATACGCGCTGGATCCCGAGCATGTGGTGATTGATATGCACGCCTCCCAGCTCTGGGACGCCTCCACGATCGCGGCCCTGGATGCGATCACCGAGAAGTACCGCCACCACGGCATAGACGTGAATATCATCGGCCTGAACGACGCCAGCGTCCTGATGCGTGAACGCCTTGGAGGGAAACTCGGCGCCGGGCACTGACCCCTCCGCCGCCATAACGTGGATGGTCCCCTACCGGATAGCCGGTAGGGGACCCTCCCTTGCGGACCGGATCAGGTCAGCTGCGGTGGTCTTCTTCGTAGACGTCCGGGATGCCGTCCCGGTCAGTATCGATGGCTTCTTCGGCCTCCACGGCACGGTACTGACCATTCCGGGTGACCAGCACTGCCGCCGCCAGGAGTGCGGCGAGCAGGGACGCGGCGAGGATCCCGACCTTCGCGTGGTCATCGTGGGCGCTGCCCTGTCCGAAGCTCAGCTGCGCTACGAGGAGCGAAACCAGCGATCAGCTGCCGCCAAGCCGGTCCCGGTGACAACACACCCCCCGGATCATGAACGTCTGGGGACAGAAACCATGCCGGGACCGACCTGCCAACACCCCCTTATCCTGCAACAGGACTGGGGCTACGAAAAAGGTGACGGGGGCGCCCGGGCTGGGTGCCCGGGCGGAGGGGGGGACCTGCCCGCGCGGTCTTGGGGTCGGGTCGGAGCGCTTAGGGCGCGGTAACGGCGTTGCGCTGTGCCTGGAAGGCGTCCCAGGCGGCGTAGCTGCCGTCGAGTTCGACGACGTCGTACCCGGCGCGGCGCAGGGCGCTGGCCGCGACGGAGTTCCGGACCCCGGACTGGCAGTAGGTGACGATGTTTCCTTCGGTGGGAAGTTCGTCCAGGTGCCACATGGCGCGGCCGCCGCTGAGCTGATGGGAACCGGGGATGTGCCCGGCGGTGTGCTCGGTGCGGTTGCGGACATCCAGCACCATAGCGGAGTCGAAGCCGTCGAGTTCCTCGGGCCGGATCAGCTTCGGGGTCATCGTGGGGAGCCCGTCGATGCTGGTGAGGTAGCCGGCAACGTTATCGATGCCGACGCGGACCAGGTGGTCCCACATGTCCTGGGCCTGCTCCTGGTCCTGGGCCAGCAGCACGAGCGGATTCTTGTCCGTCTCCGGGTTGACCACCCAGGCGCCGTAGCTGGCCACGGACTTGCCGGCCGGAATGTTCAGGGAGCGCACCACCGTGCCTTCGTGGACTTCGCTGTTGGGGCGGGTGTCGATGAAGGTCAGTGTGTCCTCTGCCAGGCCTGCAGCAACAATGCCGGATGCAAGTTCGGGCAGCGGCGTACGCTCACCCATCACGGCCGGGCCTTCCCGGTTTTCGCGCTTCATCCGGCCAAAGTAGGCGTGGGCGTCGGGCTGGCCGTCGAGGAGTTCGTCGATGAAGCCCTGCTCATCGTTGGCGGCGAGGTAGGGGCCCCACCAGGCGTAGAGGCGCTCGTAGCCGACCGTGGAGGAAGGGATGGCGCCCAGGGCCTTGCCGCAGGCGCTGCCGGCGCCGTGGGCCGGGTGGACCTGGACGTAATCCGGCAGGGTAAGGAACTTATCCCGCAGGCTCGCGAACAGCTGCTTGGCGCCTTCAAAGCGGGTGTCGATGCCGCCGGCTGCTTCATCGAGCAGGTCGGGGCGGCCCAGGTCACCGGAGAAGACGAAGTCGCCGGAGAGCAGGTAGCCGGGCTGGTCGCTGAACGCGCCGTCGGTGACCAGGAAAGACAGGTGTTCCGGGGTGTGCCCAGGCGTGTGCAGCGCCTGGATGCTGATGTTGCCGACGGTGATCTTGTCGCCGTCGTAGAGGCGTTCGCCGTCGAATTCGTATTGCCAGTCCGGCCCGCCCTCACCGGAGACGTAGATCTTCGCGCCGGTCGCTGCGGCCAGTTCCCGGGTGCCAGAGAGGTAGTCGGCGTGGATGTGGGTTTCGGTGACGGCGATGATCCTCATGCCGTTCTTCTCAGCCAAGTCCTGGTACACCGCGATGTCGCGGCGGCCATCAACCACTACGGCGGTGCCGTTGGCCTGGCAGCCGATCAGGTAACTGGCCTGGGCAAGGTCCTCGTCGTAAATACGCTCGATAAGCATCTGGTGCTCTCCTTCGTGAGGGGAAGTCTCGTGGTGTTCCTGCATCAATTCTAATACCCCAGGGGGTATACGGCCATGAGCGGTGTGCCACGCTGTTGTGGCTGCGGGTGTCAGGGTGTTGCGGTGGGGTGTCGGCCTGGAGCTTGTTCGTGTCCAGGTTCTTCGCGGCCTGGACGACTTCTTCGAGTCCTGTGGCGTTGAGCGCGTCCGCGACGCGGGCGGACCGGTTGCCGCTACGGCAGACTGCGATCACGGGGACGGCCGGGTCCAGCTCGGACAGTCGTGCCTGCAGCTGCCCCAAGGGAATGTGCAGCGCTCCCGGAATCATGCCTTCGGCGACTTCAAAGTCCTCGCGGACATCGAGGATCCGGGCAGTGGAGCGGCGCTGGTCGGCTTCGTTGACAGTGATTTCGGCCATGGGGTTTCTTTTTTGAATGGTGGACTGTGGTTCTTAGCGGATGGGTTCGCCGGCCTGGCGCCAGGCGCCCATGCCGCCACGCATGATTCTCCTTAGTTCGACACGGTGGTGGGAGTTCAGGCGGTTACGGTGCCCGCGGTGACCCAGGTTGCGACGGCAAAGATCAGCACGGCGAACGAGAAGCGGATGTGCTTGTCGTTGAGGTGGCGGGCGAGGCGGGCAGCAATGAGGGATCCAAGGACCGCCGGGACCGCGAAGGCCAGGACGCTGGGCCAGTCGATGGTAAATCCAGTGGCGTGGGCACCGAAGCCCGCTGCCGAATTGATCACGATGATGGCCAGGGATGAACCCACGGCTTGTTTCATGCGCAGACCCAGGAACAGTGTGAGGGCCGGGGTGATCAGGAAACCCCCGCCCACACCCAGCAGCCCCGTGAGGAACCCGACGAGGACCCCGACCCCCACGGCCTTGGGGGCGCATGAGCGGAAGGCGCGGTTGGGCCCGGTGCTGCAGGAACCCTCCGTTTCCGTGGTCCGCATGAGCATCCGGATCCCCGCGATCACCATGATCACGGCGAAGGCGAGCATCAGGATGTTTGGATCCAGCAGCCGGCCTGCTGCAGTCCCGCCCCACGCGGCGGGGATTCCCGCCGCACCGACCATCAGGACCACAGGCCAATTGATGCCATCCCGCAGCCGAGGGATCAGCGCCGCCAGGGAGGAGATGCCCACCACCAGCAGGGAGGTGGGGATGGCCTCCGCAGGGCTCATGCCCACGCCGTAGACCAGGGCGGGGACGGCGATGATCGACCCGCCGCCGCCGACTACCCCGAGAACGATCCCGACGAAGAGCCCCAGTGAGAGGGCCGCAATCATGCTCCCGGTGTCTGCTTGGCGTCGGCCACCGGGAGGGCCAGGATGGCGCTTTCGCGGGTGGGTTCCTTGGCGGCCCTGTTCCACGGCATCGCCGAGATGGCCTGGCCCATGGCGCAGGTGTTGGTGGCCGCGGAGAAGGTCAGGCCTGCCCCGATGACGCCGGCAAGCGTGCGGATCCTGGGGGAGACGAACTTCCCGCCGGCCAAGCCAAGAACCACCAGGGACCCTGCCGCGAGGCGGACCTGGCGCTCCAGATCCCAACGGGCCTTGCCCTTGATGACGTCTCCGCCAGCGGCAGCGAATCCGGGCACTCCGCCGGTCAGAACGTAGGCCGTGTCGATGCCCGACTTGGCAAGGCGCTGGCGTGCCTGTTCTGCCCGGGCTCCGGATTGGCAGACCAGAACAACGCGGCTGCCCAGACGGGCGGCCAATTCGTCGGAGTGCTCGGAGAGCAGCGGCAGCGGCACGTTATAGGAGCCGCGGATGTGCATGGACTCGAACTCCGCGGCCGAGCGGACATCGATGACCACAAGGTCCTGGTGCTCGGAGGTCCAGCCGCGCAGGGTCTCCGGAGCGAGGGCGGAAATGGCAGTAGAGGGGGAAGTCATGGAAGGCCTCTCGAAAGGGGGCGGTGTGGATACCCCACCGAGTATGCCAGATACCCGCGGGGGTATGCAAACACCCCATGGGGTATATAGTCGATAGCGAGACACCGCGCCTTTGGAGACTTCATGCAACTCGATCCGACCGAACTGACCCCTGTGGTCAACCGCCTCAAGCGCGCCCAGGGCCAGCTCGCCGCCGTGACCCGCATGCTGGAGGAAGGGAAGGACTGCAAGGACATCGTCACGCAGCTGGCGGCCGTTTCGAAGGCTCTGGACAGGGCCGGCTTCGCAATCATTGCCAGCGGGCTTGAGCAGTGCATCGTCCGCGAAGACACCACCATGGACAAAAAAGAGCTGGAAAAGCTCTTCCTCTCCCTCGCTTAGCAAGCAGGGACCCGCAGACCCCGTGCCGGGGCAGTTTCCCCCAGCTGCCCCGGCGCGGCCACGCACTTCGAGGCAAAGCTCGGGACCGAAGCCGCTGACGCCCTCGATCCCCAGACAATGGTCCAGCTCAGCGACAGCCAAACCGTCCGCGAAGTCGCCGATTCCCGCCTCTGCAAAGCCCTCGGCGAAGACGATGACGCTACCGGTGTCCCCATCCGGGAGACCCTCGGTTACGCAGACGGCTTCATGAAGGACTTCGAGCCGGGCACCTCCGAGCACGACGAGCTCCTCGGCGCCATGGCCAGCAGCGAATGGGACGTCGACCTCGAGACGGCCCGGACCATCGACAGCCGGCTCCGGGAAGTCTACGACGCCGACATCGACGCCGATGACGTTCACACCACCGGCAACGCCATGGTCCCGCAGCCGCAGTACGCCGCTGCCTGAGGTTCCGCTGTAACCCAGGGCAGCCCGTGCGGGTACAGCTGTCGGGCTAGGGAGGTGGAGGTGCCGGGTCTGCGGACCGTTCGGCGCGCCAGGGGGTGCGCCCCTCGGCAGCCTCCCGGCCATCCATGATGTAGATCCGCTCGCGCCACCCGGTCGCCCTGAATTCCAACAGGTTGACGCTGTACATCCATGGGCGCCGTCGTAGCTGATCAGGTTCTCCACGCCTTCGAACCTTTCGCCAGTGCTGCCTTCGGCTTCGTTCAGATTTTCGACGAGCCGCACCGGTGCCGACGTCGTACATCGCTCCCGCCGCAGCGTTGCCCTAGCTGCCTAGCTGCGCCGCGGAATGGCACCGGGGATAACCGTGCTGACCCCGTCGGCCATCAGGCCGCTGAACTCCTAGGCGCCGGGAGTCCCCGGACGACAGCTTCGCCGCATAAGCGCTGCCACCGGGCACTGGACATCTACGACCGCTACTTCCGCGAAGCGATTCATCCGTGCTGGTAAGGAAGGCAGCGACGCCGTCACCAACCGCCGCGCGTCGGCGTATGTCCCTGTCGGGCATCGTCGGGCATTGCCATTTCGGCCCGCAGGCCCAGGAGTCGGATCGGACGGCCCGCTTCGATTCCGGCCGCGAGATCCAAGGCCCGCGCGAGGATTTCGTTGCGGTCGAATGTCTCGGGAATCTTCCTGGCGTGGGTCTTGGTGAAGAACGGCGCGTACCGAACCTTGAGGGTCAGCCCGACCACGGGCCGTCCTTCGGCCACAACATCCTCGAGGATCCGCGATGTCAGCTCCTTCACGGCGTCGTCCACCTGGGCAGGCTCGGTCAGGTCGCGCTGGAAGGTGGTCTCCCGGCTGTGCCCGCGGGCAACCCACGGAGTGTCGTCCACGACGCTGGCGCCGTCCCCGCGTCCGAGCTCCGCATACCAAGGACCCATCTTGGGGCCGAACTCCGGGACCAGGGCTA
>JAODMA010000016.1 GCA_025464545.1 Arthrobacter sp.
GACGAAGCTGGGAACCTGCGCCGCGTCCAGGTGCTGGTGGAGGACCTCCGTGCCGCGCGGAGGGCCCGGGACAACGCAATCACCGAGCTGATGGCTGCCAGAAAGCAGCGTGACGAGCTCAGGTCCACGCTGAAGGCCTTGCGGTCCTCAAGAAGCTTCCGTCTGGGAAAGGCGCTCGGTCGCCCTGCTCGAGTGGCCAAGCGTGCCCTCCGGATGGTGGTCTGCTTCCTGCTGAACCTCGTCAAGACCTTCTCCAAGGCGACGCCCCAGCAGCCCCGCCCGGACGTGAACAATGTCCGGAGCCAGGCCGCTGCGGCGCCGATTGCAACGGCTCCGGCCGCACCTAGGGAACCTGTTCCCGCCACACGGGAGCAGCTCAGCCGCGAATTCGAGGCCGAGCCGTCCAAGGGCGCTGCAATAAAGCTGATCTCCCACGACTACTTCGTGCGGGGCGCCATTTTGGAGCCGGCGGAATTCATCCAGCGGAATGAAGCGTTGTTTGCTGACGCGGACGCGAAGGAGCTCGCGCTGATCCAGAACATCCTGGGTCAAAGCGAGCTGTTGACCAAAGAGCAGTTCATCTCTCCGCGGCAACCCAATGCAGGCTACTCGGTCGAGCGTAACCGGATCATGTATTGCGCCCACAGCACCGGACACTTCAACAGCAACGGCTACTCAACGAGGACCGGCGGAGTCGTTGGCGGGCTCACCGAAACCGGCGAGGATGTCGTGGTCGTCGCCCGACCCGGATATCCCTGGGACTCCAAAGTCGACGTGGAAATCGCCGAACGGACTCGGTTCGAGCGCGAGATCAGCGGTGTGGTCCACGTCTTCAACCCGGGCCCGACATGGACGGCGGACCGGCTGGACTTATACTTGGCCGAGTCCGTAGACGTCTACGTCCGGGAGGCTCAGCGAAACCGCGTGTCGCTCATCCACGCCGCCTCAAATTACGTCACTGCCCTTCCCGCCCTGATGGCGGCACGCCGGCTCGGAATACCTTTTGTTTACGAGGTGCGCGGAATCTGGGAGATCACCCAGGTTTCGGCAAACCCTGCCTGGCAAGAGACCGACCGGTACAAGCTGGCCGTACGGCTGGAAACCCTGGTAGCCCAGGAGGCGGACTCCGTCCTGGCCATCACCAGCCAAGTCTCGGATGAACTGGTGCGGCGCGGAGTCGATCCCGCCGTCATCAGCCTGATGCCCAACTCGGTCGACACGGATGCCTTCACGCCGATGCCCCCATCCGAACCGTTGCGCAAAAAGCTGGGATTGGCGGACGGGACAGTCGTCGTCGGGTATGCGGGAAGCTTGGTCGCCTACGAAGGTATAGACGACTTGCTGATGGCAACAAAACTGGTCCTGGACGAAGGCATGGACATTAAGCTCGTAGTCGTCGGGGACGGTGCGCAGCTGCCCGTACTCAAACAACACGCGGCTGAACTCGGAATCCGTGACCATGTCGCCTTTACGGGCCGCGTGCCGGCCGGTGACGTGCCGGAATATGTGAGTCTTTTCGACATCATGCCGTGCCCGCGGCAGCGCCTCGCGGTGACCGAGATGGTCCCGCCGCTGAAACCGCTGGAGGCCATGGCCAGTGCCAAGGCGCTGATCCTCACCGACCTGGCGCCCTTGCGGGATCTTGCCGGGCCGGATCAGGAGCGGGCCCTGATTTGTGAGGCGGAAAATCCGGCGTCACTCGCCAGCGCCATAGCGGCCTTGGTACGGGACCCCGAACTTCGCGACGCGATGGGGCGAAGGGCCCGTTTGTGGACTATCGATGAACGCACCTGGAAGGCCACCGGCAAGAAGGCCATCCAAGCGCACAAACTTGCCCGAGCGGCAGCGGTTTCCACGTCGGGACGCCGGCTGAAAGAGCTGACCGTAGGAATAATCTCCGATGAATTCACCCTTGAAGGTTTACGGGGAGAGGCATCGCTGGTCGAGCTCCGGCCGGAATCCTGGCGGGAGCAGATTGCCGCCCAGCCGCTTGACGCCCTCTTCGTCGAATCTGCCTGGGCGGGCATCGACGGCCTGTGGCACCAGAAGGTCGGGTACTACGACGAGGAGCGCTTCTCGACGCTCAGTGCGATCCTGACGCACTGCAAAGCCCTTGGCGTGCCCACGATCTTTTGGAATAAGGAAGATCCGGTGCACTTTAACCGGTTCCGGAAGACGTCCAGCTACTTCGGCCACGTTTTCACTACTGATGCGGACTGCATCCGCCGCTACAAGGAGGCTGCAGGCTCCGCGCAGAAAACCGTTGCCTCACTTCCGTTCTACGCGCAGCCGCGCCTGCATAACATCATTCCGACCAACCGTCCCTACGACCACACGGTGGCCTACGCGGGTTCCTACTACGGCGACCGCTACAAGAGCCGATCTGATGAACTTACAGCCCTGCTGGAAGTGGCCAAGAAGCAAGGGTTGTCCATTTACGACCGGCAGCATCTGTCGCCGGAGAGCCCGTACCGCTTCCCGGAGCACCTCAGCCGGTTTGTCAAGGGGGGGCTCAGCTACACCGAGATGGTGGAGGCCTACAAGGCACACCCCGTGCACATAAACGTCAATTCCGTGGAAAGCTCGCCCACCATGTTTTCGCGGCGGGTGATGGAAGTCGCCGCATCAGGGTCGGCTGTCATCAGCGGCCAGGGTGCGGGAGTTGACCACGTCATGAATGGACTGGTGCCCGTTGTCGCCGAATCTGCAGAAGCAGATCTTCTCGTCCACGAATGGATGAGCCATGAGCCGGCGCGCATACGTGACGCATGGTTGGCCTACCGGCATGTGCACCGCGGACACACCGCCGCCCACAGGCTCGCATACGTTTTGCGAACTGCAGGCCTGGTAGTGCTCGCGCCGGAGGTACCTTCCTACGCTGTGTACGTTCCCGAACTGACATCTGACGTCCTTTCGATGCTCAACGCCCAGACTGTGCTTCCTGCCGGCGTGTACTGCACAACAATCGAAGCCTCCGCGACAGCCGGTGTGGGAAACCTGGCCGTGGCGCTGGTCAGCGACTTTGATGACGCCGCACGGCGGGCAGCAGCTGAGGGTGTCACGTTTATCGGGAGCCCTGGCGACGGGTTCAGCGACCGGACCATGTTCGAGGACATGCTCACCGCTCACACCTTCGGCGACTGGAGCGCGATCTCCATTTCAGGTGAAGACCTCGAGACTCCGGGACTGGGGCTTGCGCAATATGGAGCCGGGCACTTCGGCAGTCCCCAGCTGCAGGCGCTGGGCCGGGCATCGGCCAACGGGGATCTTCGCCTCCGGCGGGAACTGACGGCAACCGCCGTGCAGCCCCCTGGGCGCCGGGTCGAACCACGGAACGTTCTCATCGCGGGACACGATCTCAAGTTTGCGTCCGGCATAATCTCCAAGCTCGAGGCGCTGGGTCATACCGTCGCGATCGACAAGTGGCTCGACCACAACAAACACGACGAACTGCAAAGCCAGCGGCTGCTCTCCACGGCAGATATCATCTTCTGCGAGTGGACGCTCGGCAACGCGGTCTGGTATTCAAAAAACAAGGGCGCCCATAAGCGCCTGGTGACCCGGCTGCACAGCCAGGAGTTGTTCCGTCACTATGTTCGGGATGTTTATTATCCCAACGTCGATGAGGTAATTTTCGTCGGCAAGCATATTCTGGATATCGCCGTCCGCGACCACGGAGTGCCCGCCGGCCAAAGCCGCATCATTCCCAATGCGGTGGATGTTGCGGCACTCCGCCGCGACAAGGTCGACGGGGCCAGGTTTAATCTCGGATTTGTCGGCATCGTCCCTGCAGGCAAGCGCTTGGACAAGGGGTTGGAA
>JAODMA010000017.1 GCA_025464545.1 Arthrobacter sp.
GGCGCAGGTAGATGACGGCGACGTTCACCAGCGCGAAGGCGAAGAGCGTGCCAATGCTGGTGGCGTCCGCCAGGGCGCCGAGCGGAACCAGTCCGGCGGCGAGGGCCACCAGGGTGCCGACGATCAGGGTGCCGGCAACCGGCGTGCCGGTCCGCGGAGAGACCCGGCCGAACATTTTGGGGATCATCCCGTCCCGGGCCATCGACAGCAGGATCCGGGTTTGTCCGTAGAGGACAGTCAGCACGATGCTGGCGATGGCCAGCACGGCCCCGATGGCGAACACCAGGGCGATCCACGGCTGCCCGGTTGTTTCTTCGAGGATCTTCACGAGGGCTGCTTCGGTGCCGTCGAACCAGCCCCACGGGCGCGCACCGATCGCCGCGACGGCGACGAGCACGTAGATGGTGGTGACGATCAGCATGGAGAGCATGATGGCCCTCGGCAGGTCCCGCTTGGGGTTGCGGGCTTCCTCGCCGGCCGTGGAGGCCGCGTCGAAGCCGATGTAGGAGAAGAAGACCGTGGAGGCGGCGGCGGAAACACCGGCGGCACCCATGGGCAGGAGGGGCTCGAAGTTGCCGGCGTTGAAGGCGCTGAAGGCCACGGCGCAGAAGAAGACCAGGATTCCGACCTTGATCACCACGATGGCGGTGTTGATCCAGGCGCTTTCCTTGGCCCCTCGGACCAGCAGGACCATGGCCAGGAGCACAATGACCATGGCAGGAATGTTCAGCACGCCGCCGTCGCCGGGTGGCTGGGAAATAGCGTCCGGGAGCGCCAGGCTGAAGACGCCCAGGGCTTCGTTGACGTACTGTCCTGCCCCGACGGCGACGGCGGCCACGGAAACGGCGTATTCCAGCACCAGGCACCAGCCGCAGATCCAGGCCATCCCTTCGCCCATGGTCGCGTAGGTGTAGGAGTAGCTGGAACCGGCTGCGGGGACCAGTCCGGCCATCTCGGCGTAGGAGACGGCCGATAGCAGCGCCGCGAGCCCTGCGATGGCAAAGGAGATCCAGATTGCCGGGCCGGCCAGCGGCACCGATTCGCCCAGGATCACCAGTATGCCGGTGCCGAGGGTGGCGCCGACGCTGATCATCGTCAGCTGCAGCACGCCGAAGCTGCGGACCAGCCGGGTGCCGCCGTGGCCGGTTTCGGCTTCGCTGACCAGCTGTCCGATCGGCTTCCGGCGAAGCAGCTGCGCTGTCAGGCCGGGACGGCTGGCAAGGGCGGGGGGCCGTTCCCCGGTAAGAGTAGGCACAGTCATCGTTGACGTCCGTTCGTGAGTAGTGGTTGTTGTGTCCCCGGTTCAGCCTAAGGTTGTGAGCCAGCTCTCAGGGCTGTGCAAAATGACCTATAGTGTTCTGGCATGAGATGCATTGCACCACAGCGGCCCCCGTCTTCCCGCTCCGCCGGGCGCGGCATGCCGGCCGGAGACCGCCGTGGCTGCTGACGCCGCGGAACGGCTCGGCTTCGTCACGCTGGGGCAGTTCCTCCGGCAGCTGCCGGAGGAACTCACCGTCCTGCATGACGGCGGCAACGGCGCTGGCCGGCTGCGCTGGGTGGAGCCGAGCGAGCTCGAGGACCCGACGCCGTACCTGCTCGACGGGGAATTCCTGTTGACCGCCGGGCTGCCGTTCCTGGGCGACGGCGGGTGCGCAGACCGCGTTGAAGCCTACGTGGAGCGCCTGGTCGGGGCCGGGGTCGGTGCGCTGGGGTTCGGCCTCGAACCGTACTTCGACGCCGTGCCCGAGGCCGTCGTCGAGGCCTGCCGGCGGCGCAATCTCACGCTCGTCGCAATCCCGCAGTCCGTGCCGTTCGCCGCGATCGGGCTCGAATTCTCGCAGCTGCTGGAATCGGAGAACGCCACCACCTTCCGGCAGCTGGCCGACGCCAACCGGCAGCTCATGCGCGCCGTGCTGTCGGCCCGGCCCGAACACGAGCTGCTGGCGGCGCTCGTACGGCGGGTCCCGGTGTGGGCCATCCTCGTCGGCGCGGACGGGCGGATCCGGGCCCGCGGCTCCGGCGGCGCGCACGGCACCGGGCCCTCCCCCGGCCGGGAACCGGCCGCGCTGCAGCCACTGCTGGCGAAGCTGTTGAGCGGCAGCGGCCCCCGGGTGGAGCTGGACTCTTTCGACGACGCCGGTTCGGCCCTCGTGTTCGGCCATCCCCTGCGCAGCTCCCGTGACGCCAACCTGGGCGCGCTGGTACTGGGCACGGACGCGCCCCTGACGCCGGCGCAAAACAGCGTGGTCTCAGCCGCCGTCGGCCTGCTGGAGCTCCTGGTCCGCCAGCGCACGAGCGGTTCGCTGGCACCCAGCCAGCTGGCCACGGCGCTGCTCCTGCACCCGGAAAGCCTCAGCCCGGGCGGAACCGAACACATTAACGGCCTCAAGGACCTCGTTGCGCAAAGCGTTTCCTCCGCCCGTTCCGGGCAGCTCCGTGTGGTCCAGGGGATCAACCTGACGGCCGCCGTGCGCCGCGCGGGCGAGAGCCCGGTCCGCGAACTGCTGGAGTGGCGCAGGTTGTTCGACACCAAGCTGGTGGAGATCTGCGACTACGGTTTCGCGGCCATCACCCGGCTGAAGGTCGACGACGCCCTGCTGGCCGAGGTCGAGCGGCTGGGCTGGCGGCTGGTGGTGGGGAGCGCGACCGAGTTCACCGGCCTCGCGGAGGCGTACCGGCGGAGCTCCTCCCTCCGCGGGCGGGTGCGGACCAGCGGGCGCAGCATCCGTGTGGACGACGTGACCTTCTCGCTCGCCGGGCTGCTGGGGGGCGAGGCGGGGGCCATGCTGGCGGGACGGCTGCTCGCTCCGGTCCTCAGCCTGGAAGCCGAGCGCCGGGATTCCCTGCTGGGGATCCTCCGCGCCTGGCTGGGCGCGAACGGCAGCTGGGACGCCACGGCGAAAGCCACGGGGCTGCACCGCAACAGCGTCCGCCGCCACATCGGGACGCTCGCGGAGCTGCTGGACCTGGACCTCAGCCAGGCCCAGGCGCGCGCCGAACTCTGGATTGCCCTGCAGTACACGGACGCGGTCCCGGGCCTGCCGCCCGGAACGCCCGCCGCGCCGGAGCCAGCTGCCGCTCAGGCACCCCAGGAGCGGTAGGTCTCCGAACGGCGGTCCGCCAGGTACGCGACGCCGGCTTCCCCGGCTTGCGCGCCTTCCGCGGCCCCGGCCGGTTCCGGCAGCTCCGCGAACAGCAGCTCGGGGCCGGTCCCGGCGGCGGCCAGCAACGACCCGTCCGGGGCGGCGATCACGCTGCCGCCCAGGAAATCGCACACGTCCTCCGTGCCGGAGTGGTTGGCGTAGGCCACCGTGACCTGGTTTTCCAGCGCCCGGGCCCGGACCAACAGTTGGGGGACGGCTTCAAACCCCTCGGAGAGGGCTGTCGGGACCAGCACCAGCCTGGCCCCGCGGACTGCGGCGGCGCGGACCGTTTCGGGGAATTCCACGTCGTAGCAGATCACCAGCGAGGTCGGGATCCCATGGAGGTCAACCACCGCAGGGGCAGCGTCGGCCGGAGTGAAGGCATGCCGCTCCTCCGCTCCGAACAACTGGACTTTTGCATAGCTGAGCAACTCGGCGCCCTGCGCGTCCACGAGTGTGGCCGTGATCTGCCAGGCTCCCTCTCCAGTGACGGCCGGCAGGCTGTAGACCAGAGCGATGCCATGGCGGGTGGCGATTTCGGCCAGGGTCCGGCGGATGGACGCAAGCGCAGCCGGATCAAGCTCGGCGCGGATCCTTCGTGGCGCGTAGCCGACGGCAAACAGCTCCGGCGTGAGGAGCACGGAGGCACCGGCCGCGGCGGCCTTCCCGGCCGCCTCGTCCACCGCGGCGCAGTTCGCCTCTACGTCCAGCACAGCGGCGTTCGCCTGCATCAGGGCCAGCAGCACCATTCCACCTCAGCATCTCCAGGCGTCCGCACCGGGCGGCGGACGATCGTCCCCTCAGCCTAGCCACGCGGTGCAACGGTACTTCCGGTGCATTTCGGCCCGGCTGGGGCCGCGGCGGGACGGAATACCCTGCCGTTCCCCGGCAGTCTCCGCCCTGCCTTGCGTTAACTTCTTGACTACAAGCCCCGGATACGTCACGCTACATTGCATGCCCTCACCAACGAGCTCAACGAGGAGCCGAACCAAAAACCCCGGATCCCAATCCGCGCTCCGGCACCTGAACCAGCAACGGATCATCGAATGCCTCCTGACGGGGCCTTCCACCCAGGCCGAACTGGCGCGGCAGACCGGCCTGTCCACCGCGACGGTCTCCAACATCGTACGCATCATGCAGGATGCCGGCCTGGCCTCGACCGAGCCCATCACCAGCTCCGGGCGGCGCGCCCTGAACGTCCGGCTCAACAGCAACGGCGCCGTGGCTGTCGGCATCGACTTCGGCCGCCGGCACCTGCGGGTGGTCCTGGCCTCCCTCAGTTACCACGTGATCGCGGAGGAATCCGTACTGCTGCCGCTGGGCCACCATGCCGAGGAAGGCATCTCCGCCGCCGTCGGGCTGCTGGACCGGTTACTGGTAAACGGCGGCGTGGAACGCAGCGCCGTCGTCGGCGCCGGTGTCGGCATCCCGGGGCCCATCGACCGCCGCACGGGCACCGTGGCCCAGGGCGCCATCCTTCCGGAATGGGTGGGCATCAATATCCTGCAGCGGCTCGAGGAGGCCCTGGACCTGCCGGTCTTCGTGGACAATGACGCCAACCTGGGCGCCCTGTCCGAGGTGACCTGGGGGCCGCACAGCGGGATCAGCAACCTGATGTTCCTCAAGATCGGATCGGGCATCGGCGCCGGGCTGATCCTCAACGGCGTGCCGTACTACGGCAATGTCGGGATCACCGGCGAAATCGGGCACGCCACGATCCATGAACACGGCATGGTCTGCCGCTGCGGAAACCGCGGCTGCCTCGAGACCATCGCCTCCACCACCACCATGATCGAGCTTTTGGGCCGTGGCGGAAGCAAGCTGCTGGTGCCCGAGGACATCGTCCGAAACGCCCTCGCCCGGGACCCCGCGACGCTGCGGGTGGTGGACGACGCCGGGCTGGCCGTCGGCCGCGCCCTGGGCAATGTTGCGAACCTGATCAACCCCGAAGTGATCGTGGTGGGCGGTCCGCTGGCGGACCTCGGCGAGCTGCTGCTGGACCCGATCCGCAGAGGCCTGGTCCGCCATGCGGTGCCCGTCATCGGCGACACCACCACACTCACCATGTCCTCGCTGGGCAACCGCGCCGAGGCCCTCGGGGCCACCTCGCTGGTCTTCCAACACGCCGGAATCCGGCGGAACTGAGCTTTTCGTTACCGGGCCGTTGCGTTAAAGACTTGACGACAATGGCCGTGATCCAGTTTACTTTTCCATCA
>JAODMA010000024.1 GCA_025464545.1 Arthrobacter sp.
CGACCATGTCCAGGTCCACCCCGGGCACGGCGCCGGCAGCGCCTGCGGCAAGGCCCTGGGCGCCATCCCCTCCTCCACCGTCGGCTACGAACGCCTCTACTCCTGGTGGGGGCCCTACCTCGCCGCCAAGGACGAGAAGGGCTTCATCGACGAACTCCTCGACGGCCAGCCCGAAGCCCACGCCTACTTCGGGCGCATGAAGCGCCAGAACCGCCAGGGCCCGGCCATCATGGGCGAACGCGCCCCGCTGGCAGAACTCGACGCGGCGACCGTCGCCAGCGACCTCCGGCGGAACGCCGTGACTTTCGTCGACACCCGCCCCAATACCGAGGTGCACACGGGCACCGTGACCGGAGCCCTGAACATCCCGGCAGGCAAGAGCACCGCCAGCTTCGGCGCGTGGGCGGTGGACCCGGAGCGTGACAACCGGCCGCTCGTGCTGCTGGCAGCAGGCCAGGAGGAAGCGCAGGAGATCTGGGATCGTCTGGTGCGGGTCGGCATCGACAACGTGACCGGATACGTTGGCGGCCTCGAGGGCCTGCCGGCCAGCACACCGAGGCTGATCCAGCCCGAAGAGCTCGAGGGCTTCGACGCGGTGCTGCTGCTGGACGTCCGCGCCAGGACCGAGCACGCCGCCGGACACATCCCGGGATCCCGCCAGCTGAACGGCGGGCGCGTCCTGTGGAACCTGGACCAGCTCCCGACGGGAGGCACCATCGTGAGCTACTGCGAGAGCGGCGTGCGCAACTCGGTCGTGGCCAGCACCCTGCGCCACCAGGGCTACGACGTCGTCGAGCTCGATGGCAGCTACGCCGCCTGGGCCGCCCGGCAGGACTCCACGGCCTCGCTCGGTCCGCTAACCACGGCAGCATGAGCAACAAGATCCACGCATAATCGGCGGCGGACCGGGAAACCGGCCGCCGCTGATGACGCCTTCCCGGAAAAACGGAGTGCGGCGATGAGCCGGGAGCCAAGCGGGCCTGGTCAACAACCTCAACGACGGCCTGGCCTGGGGCCTGTTCCCCGTCCTCTTGGCGGCAGCCGGACTGACGATCGAAAAAATAGGCATCCTCGCCGCCATCTACCCGGCCGTCCGGGGCGCGGGCCAGCTCGTCGCCGGCACGCTCTCGGACCGGATCGGACGCAAACCGCTGATCGTCGGCGGGATGCTGGTCCAGGCCGCGGCCCTGGCCCTGGTCTCCGCCGGGACCGGTTTCGGAACCTGGCTCATTGCAGCCATCCTGCTCGGGGCAGGAACCGCCATGGTCTACCCCGCCCTGCTCGCAGCCATCGGCGATGTTGCCCACGCTCACTGGCGGGCAAGATCCGTCGGCATCTACCGGCTCTGGCGCGACGGCGGCTTCGCCATCGGCGCGCTGCTGTCCGGACTTCTCGCCGACGCCTACGGCATCACCGCCGCCGTCACCGTCGTCGCCGCCCTCACCGCAGCCTCCGGCATCATCGTTGCCGTGCGAATGCGAAGCACCGACCACCGCGCCCCGGGTTGAACACGAACCTCTTCAAGGGCGGATGTCCGGGATGCCGAGGATGCCTTCGATTTCGCCGAGCCAGCGCTTGGTTTCGGCGAGACTGCGTCGGCGGTGGGGTCGGTGTTGATCTCGCCAGCTCGGGTGCGGCCGGCGCCGTCGGCGTTTCCTCACGGCTCCGGTGCTCAGCAGCCGGTCAGATGCCGCTTCGGCCGCTCCTGCCGGTAGAGGTAGCGCCCGGCTTCATGGAATCCGGCCTGGCAGTAGAGTTCCCGGGCACCGGCGTTGGACGCCATCACGAGCAGCCAGAATCCGGCCAGGCCGCGCTGCGCCCCCTTATGCACCAGCGCCTGGATGATACGGGCGGCATGGCCCCGGCGACGCTCGTCCGGACGCGTCGCCACTGCGTACAACCCGCCCCGGCCGACTGCCCCGCCGGGAGGAACAGCAAGCCGTCCGACGGCGGCCGGCACGCCGTCGTCGTCCCGCACGAGGGCGTACAGCGAGGGGCAACCTTCGAGGATCCCGCGGGCGACGGCGAGTTCCGCGGCGCCGCCGCGGCCGTCCACGCTCCACCACAACCGCAGCCATTCCTCCGAAGGATAGGCGGAGACTTCCACGTCGCCGGGCCCTGCAGGTGCGTCCTCCGCCCGCGGGGCACCGGCGTCCCGGACCAGGATCAGCGTCTCGGACTGCCGGGTGAAGCCTCCCTCATCCAGGAGGGCATTCAGCCTTGCGTACCGCGGATCCTCGAAGACCTGGAGGATCAGCGGAAGGCGCCGCTTCCGGTACCACAGCCGGGCGTTCCGAAGCGCGGCGGACTGGCTGTTCGGGGTAGCTCCGGGCTCGTTGCGCGGCCAGACCGAGTTGGCGCGCTGCGTCACCCCGGACGCGGCGCGGAGCACCCAGCCGCCGTCGTCCTGCCGCTCGGGGGCCGGCCACGCGGCGTCCATCAGCGCCTCAACGTCCTGCAGCAGCGGATCCGCCATGTCGTGCCACCTCTCGAAAGACAAAGGCCCCCCGGTTTTCCCGGGGAGCCTTTGACATCCAGCTTTGAGTGCTATTCGGCCTTCTTGGCTTCCGGCTTGAAGTCGACGCCGGCTTCCTTGCGCTGCTGGGCAGTGATCGGCGCGGGAGCCGCGGTCAGCGGGTCGTAGCCGCCGCCGGACTTCGGGAAGGCGATCACGTCGCGGATCGACTCGACACCGGCCAGCAGCGCGACCACCCGGTCCCAGCCGAAGGCGATGCCGCCGTGGGGAGGCGCACCGAACTTGAAGCCCTCGAGCAGGAAGCCGAACTTGGTCTGGGCATCCGCCTTGTCCAGGCCCATCAGTTCGAAGACCCGTTCCTGCACGTCACGCTCGTGGATACGGATGGAGCCGCCGCCGATTTCGTTGCCGTTGCAGACGATGTCGTAGGCGTAGGACAGCGCCGACTCGGGATCCTGGTCGAAGCTGTCCATGAACTCGGGCTTGGGCGAGGTGAACGCGTGGTGCACGGCGGTCCACTGGCCGGCTCCGACGGCTACGTCGCCGGAAGCGACGGCGGCCGCGGCCGGTTCGAACATGGGCGCGTCAACCACCCAGACAAAGGCCCAGCCCGCCGGGTTGATGAGGCCGGTGCGGTGACCGATCTCCACCCGCGCGGCACCCAGCAGGGCGCGCGACGGGGACTTCTCGCCGGCGGCGAAGAAGATGCAGTCCCCGGGCTTGGCGCCGACGGCCTCGGCGAGGCCGGCACGCTCCGTGTCAGTGAGGTTCTTCGCGACGGGGCCGGCCAGTTCGCCGTCCTCCTTGAACAAGACGTACGCCAGGCCCTTCGCACCCCGCTGCTTGGCCCATTCCTGCCAGGCATCGAGTGCGCGGCGGGCCTGTGAGGCGCCGCCGGGCATGACGACAGCGCCGACGTACGGGGCCTTGAAGACGCCGAAGTTGGTGTCCTTGAAGAACTCGGTGAGCTCGGTGAGCTCCAGGCCGAAGCGCAGGTCCGGCTTGTCCGAGCCGTAGCGGGCCATCGCGTCGTGGTAGGTGATGCGCTGGATCGGCGTCGGGATCTCGACGTCGATCAGCTTCCAGAGCGCCTTCACGATGGCTTCGCCGAGGCGGATGATGTCGTCCTGCTCCACGAAGCTGGCCTCGATGTCGAGCTGGGTGAATTCGGGCTGGCGGTCAGCGCGGAAGTCCTCATCGCGGTAGCAGCGGGCGATCTGGTAGTACTTCTCGAAACCGCCGACCTGCAGGAGCTGCTTGAACAGCTGGGGGGACTGCGGCAACGCGTACCAGGAGCCGGGTGCCAGGCGTGCCGGGACGACGAAGTCGCGGGCGCCTTCCGGCGTCGAACGCGTAAGCGTCGGGGTTTCGATCTCGACGAAGCCGTCCTCGTGGAGCAGTTCACGGGCAACCCGGTTGGCCTCGGACCGCAGGCGCAGGTTGCGGGCCGGGCCGGGACGGCGGAGGTCCAGGTAGCGGTGCTTGAGGCGTGCCTCCTCGCCCACTTCCACGTGCTCATCGATCTGGAAAGGCAGCGGATCGGAGGTGTTGAGGATGGTTACCTTCTCGGCGATCACCTCGATCTCGCCGGTGGCCAGCGCAGGGTTCTCGTTGCCCTCGGGGCGTTTGGAGACGGTGCCGATGATCTGGAGCACGAACTCGTTGCGCAGACCGTGGAAGACCTCTTCCTCACGGACGACGACCTGGGCGACGCCCGATGCGTCGCGCAGGTCAACGAATGCGACACCACCGTGGTCACGACGCCGGCCGACCCAGCCGGCCAGGGTTACGGTTTGTCCAATGTGCTCGGAGCGAAGGGATCCGAGGTCATGTGTGCGCAGCACAGCATACCTTTCAGAGGGAAGACAGAATCAAGGTGGAGAGGACCGCTACGGGAACGGTCCCGTTCGAGTTTACCCGCTGGCCGGGCTTGTCCCGGAATGACAGCCGGCCATGGCGGGGCTGCGGGCGGCGGCCTAGGCGGTGGTGACCCGGACGTGCAGGTCTTCCTCCGCCGGGGCCCAGCTGGCCGGATCGGCGTCGGCCTGTTCGCCGGAGCGGATGTCCTTGACCTGGTGCTTGCCGTCGTCGTCGGTGAACCAGACGAAGGGGATGCCGCGGCGGTCTGCGAACTTGATCTGCTTACCGAACTTCTCGGCCTTCGCGGCAACCTCGGTGGCGATGCCCCGTGCGCGCAGCTGCTCGGCGACGTCCTGGGCAGCTCCCCAGCTGTCGTCGTTGGTGAGCGTCACGAGCACGGCGGTGGGCACGGAGCGCGAGGCCTTTGCGAGGTCCTGGCTGAGGATGCGGGACACCAGCCGGGTCACACCGATGGAGAGCCCGACGCCGGGGAACTTGCGGTTGCCCTTGCTGGCCAGCGCGTCGTAGCGTCCGCCGGAGCAGATTGAGCCGAGCTGCTCGTGGCCCACGAGGACGGTCTCCACCACGGTGCCGGTGTAGTAATCGAGGCCGCGGGCGATGCTCAGGTCCGCAACCACCCTGCCGGGGGCGCGCTGGACGGCTGCGGCAATGACCTGCTCCAGCTCGTTGAGGCCTTCCTCCAGCAGTTCGTTGCTCACCCCCAGCGCCCGGACCTGCGCCACGAAGGACGTATCCGCGGTGCGGATCGAGGCGAGGCTGAGCGCCGACGCGGCCTGCTCCGGAGTGGCGCCGAGTTCGGACTGCAGCAGCCCGGCGACTTTGGCGGGGCCGATCTTCTCCAGCTTGTCGATGCTGCGCAGCACGCCGGCGGTGTCCGTTAGTCCGATGCCGTTGTAGAAGCCCTCGGCCAGCTTCCGGTTGTTGATCCGGAGCAGGAAGTCCGGGATCGGCAGGGCACCCAACGCCTCGGCGATCACCAGGGCTATCTCGACGTCGTAGCGGAACGGGAGTTCGCCGTCGCCGACAATGTCGATGTCCGCCTGGGTGAATTCGCGGGCGCGGCCCTCCTGCGGCCGTTCGCCGCGCCAGACCTTCTGGACCTGGTAGCGGCGGAACGGGAAGGCGAGGTAGCCGGCGTTTTCCACGACGTAGCGGGCAAACGGGACCGTGAGGTCGAAGTGCAGGGCGAGGGCGTGCTGGTCGCCCTTGTGTGCCTTGGCTTCGTCGCCTTCCTCATCCTGCAGGCGCCTGAGGCCGTACACCTCTTTGTCGATCTCGCCCTTGCGCAGCAGCTGGCCCACCGTCTCCACGGCCCGGGTCTCGATGGAGGAGAAGCCATGGAGCTCAAAGACGCGGCGCAAGGTGTCCAGCACATGCAGCTCCACCAGCCGCTCCTCGGGAAGCCACTCGGGGAATCCGGACAGGGAGGCGGTGCGTGCCATGGTGGAAATTGTCTCCTCAGGTATCACCGGCCGGGGAACTGGCGCCGCGGTCCGGCCGTAACGGGTTGTCCGAAACGGGGAACAGATGGGCGGCAGACCGGCCAGTCGTGCATAAACTGTGTGCGGCAGTCAGTTTATGCGTTCAACGCCGGCTTCTCTAATGCGGCCGGGCAGGCAGCGGACTGCCTCCAGCTTTACAGCTGAAACCGCGACGGCGCCAAGGACCGCCGGGGTTCCGGCCCGACAACCAGGAGGACTTTTGGCTGCCAGTTCACGGAGCGCCCGCGATGCCAAGCGGCGCGTCCAGCAGATGGAGGCTAAGCGTGAGCTGCGCCGGGAACAGGATAAGCGCCGGAAGCGCGACAACATCCTCGCCGTTGGCGCCGGCACCGCGGCGGTGGCCCTCGCCCTCGTCCTCCAACTGACGGTGTTTTCCTCCAATCCGACCGAGGCGGAATTCGCCGCGGCGCAGGCAGACCTGGCCTCTCCGTCCCCGACGCCGTCGGCCGCGCCGAGCAACGGCGAGAACATCCCGAAACCGGAGACCGCGGCCGGCCAGACCTTCAGGGGCGAGCTCAAGCTCAACGCCGGCACGCTGGGCGTCGAACTGGACGGCACCAAGGCCCCGCAGGCCGCGGCCGTCTTCAAGTCCCTGGCGGACCAGAACTTCTACGCCGGCCTCAGCTGCCACCGGCTCACCACTGGCGAAACCTTCGGCGTACTGCAGTGCGGCTCGAAGTC
>JAODMA010000110.1 GCA_025464545.1 Arthrobacter sp.
GGCGCCCGGGGCAAGCTACAGGTGAAGACCTGCCGCCGCGCCCGGCCCGGACGTGGCGTGGCCCCGGACAAGGCCAGCACCGCCGGCACCGGGAGAAAGCTGTTTACCATAAAGTTACCCGCGAGTAGTGGTGCGGGACACACCCGGCACCGGCCACATACTAGGCTTAGCAGTACCCGCTGCGGGTCTATGGATATCAAAGGAGCTATCGTGCGAGAAATCAGTGTCCCGCCCCTGGTGAACGTCCCGCCGGAATCCAACGTCACCGACCTGGTGCTGCGCCAGGCCGCCAAGGCGTCGAACCCGGCCCTGTTCTCGCGCCTCGATGATGCGGGCCAGTGGCAGGACGTACGGGCCACTGACTTCCTGGCCGACGCCTCCCTGCTCGCCAAGGGCCTGATGGCCAGCGGCGTTGCCGCCGGCGACAGGGTCGGCATCATGTCCCGCACCCGGTACGAATGGGCCCTCATCGACTTCGCCATCTGGTTCGCCGGCGCCGTGTCGGTTCCGATCTACGAGACCTCCTCCCCGTCCCAGGTCGCCTGGAACCTGGGCGACTCGGGCGCCGTGGCCGCCTTCGGTGAATCCGCCCACCACGAGGACGTCATCCGCCAGGCCGCGACGTCCGAGGGCCTGACCGGGCTGGCGCACGTCTGGCAGCTCGAGGGTAAGGGCCTGGACGAGGTCCGTGCGGCAGGCGCGGGGATCAGCGACGAGGAGCTGGAAGCCCGGCGCAGCACGGCAGGCCTGAGGGACATCGCCACGATCATCTACACCTCCGGCACCACGGGCCGCCCCAAGGGCTGCGAACTGACCCACGGCAACTTCGTGGAACTCTCCGAAAACGTGCTGGCCACTTCGCTCGGCAACGTCGTGAACGAAAATGCCAGGACCATCATGTTCCTGCCGCTGGCGCACGTCTTCGCGCGCTTCATTTCCGTACTGGCGGTGGCAGCCGGCGTCACCGTCGCGCACACGCCCGACATCAAGCAC
Organism: Arthrobacter sp.; assembly: GCA_025464545.1. Classification (GTDB taxonomy): domain Bacteria; phylum Actinomycetota; class Actinomycetes; order Actinomycetales; family Micrococcaceae; genus Arthrobacter. The sequence continues at coordinate 994 of JAODMA010000110.1, forward strand.
CTGCTGCCGGACCTGCAGAGCTACCGGCCCACCTTCATCCTCGCGGTACCGCGGGTATTCGAGAAGGTCTACAACTCAGCCCTGACCAAGGCCGAAGACGGCGGCAAGGGCGCCATTTTCCACCGTGCCGCGGACACCGCGATCGCGTACTCGCGGGCCCGGCAGAACGGCAAAGTCGGCCTCGGGCTCAAGGTCAAGCACGCGGTGTTCGACAAGCTCGTCTACAGCAAGCTCCGTGCAGCGATGGGCGGACAGGTGGCGCACGCCGTTTCCGGCGGCGGTCCGCTGGGCGAACGCCTCGGGCACTTCTTCCAGGGCATCGGCATGCAGATCCTGGAAGGGTACGGCCTGACCGAGACCACGGCCCCGGTCACCGTCAACACCCCTGAACTGATCAAGATCGGCACCGTCGGCGCCCCGATTCCCGGCAACGCGGTCCGCATTGCCGACGACGGCGAAATCCTCGCCAAGGGCGTGTGCGTCATGCACGGTTACTACAAGCGCGACGACCTCTCCGGGGACGCCTTCGAGGACGGCTGGCTGCGTACCGGCGACATCGGACAGCTCGACGAGCAGGGATTCCTGACCATCACGGGCCGCAAGAAGGAAATCATCGTCACGGCCGGCGGCAAGAACGTGGTTCCTGCGCTGCTGGAGGACCAGATCCGCGCCGACGCGCTCGTCTCCCAGGTGCTCGTGGTCGGTGACAACCGCCCGTTCATCGGCGCCCTCGTCACGCTCGATGAGGAGGCCCTGCCCGGCTGGCTGAACCGCCACGGCCTGCCGGCGTCGACCACCCTCGATGAGGCGACCGGCAACGCGGTCGTCAAGGCCGCGGTGCAGGAACTGATCAATTCCGCCAACCAGTCGGTTTCGCAGGCCGAGGCCATCAAGTCGTTCCGGATTGTGCCGGCCGACTTCACCGAGGCCTCCGGTCACCTGACTCCTTCCATGAAGGTCAAGCGGGCCCAGGTCATGAAGGACTTCGAGGACGTGATCGAGGAGATGTACAGCTCCCCGCGTCCCACCCCCGCCTGAAGACGACCGCAAAGGGGGGACCCTCCGCGTCAGCGGAGGGTCCCCCCTTTTTGGCGGCAGCTCCGGGCCGGAGCCCGGGTGTCCGGGCCGGTGTGCAGATCAGGGCGAATGGTCCGGTCCCAGCCGCCCTGATCCGCCCCGTGGCGGGCGCCAAGGCGTCCTCCCGGGGCTGCCCGTGCTGTTCGCTGTTACTCGACGACCAGCAGCAGGTCGCCGCCCTGGACCTGTTCCACCGCGCCGACGGCGAGCCGCGCCACCGTGCCGGCCACCGGCGTCGTGATGGACGCTTCCATCTTCATGGCCTCGATGGTGGCGACGGTATCGCCCGCCTTGACCGTATCGCCGGACTTGACGGTCAGCGTGACCGCCCCCGCGAACGGTGCGGCCACCTGGCCCGGCTGGGAGGTGTCCGCGCGTTCCGCGGCCTTGACATTGCTGACCACGGAACGGTCGCGGACCACTACCGGCCGGGACTGGCCGTTGAGCGTGCACATTACGGTGCGCATGCCCTTCTCGTCCGGCTCGGAGACGGCTTCCAGCGAGGCGATCAGGCTGACGCCCTTCTCGAGTTCGATCTCGTGCTCCGCACCGCGCTGCAGACCGAACAGGTAGTCGCGGGTGTCCAGCACCGAGAGGTTGCCGTAGGTTTCGACACTCTTCTCATAGTCCTTGGTCGGTCCGGCAAAGAGCAGCCGGTTGAGGGTCCGCTGCCGGGTCCGGGAATCCGAACCGAGCGCGGCGCTGTCCTCCGCGCTGAGCTCGACGTCGCGGACCTTGACGGTGCGGCCCTGCAGGGCCTTGGTGCGGAAGGGTTCCGGCCAGCCTCCGGGCGGGTCGCCCAGCTCACCGGAGAGGAAGCCGATCACGGAGTCCGGGATGTCGAACTTCTGCGGGTTCTCGTTGAAATCCTCCGGGTCG
>JAODMA010000119.1 GCA_025464545.1 Arthrobacter sp.
AAGGTTGCCATCTTCGCCGGGGCGGGCACGCAGGGAGCCCATGACGAGGTGATCGCGCTCGCGGAACTGATTGGCGCGCCGATCGGGCACACCCTGCGGGGCAAGGACTTCCTGCAGTACGACAATCCGTACGACATCGGCATGACCGGGCTGCTGGGCTATGGCGCCGCGGCGGAGGGGATCGAGGACGCGGACCTGCTCCTCCTGCTGGGCACCGACTTCCCGTACGACCAGTTCCTGCCCGGAACCCGCACCGCCCAGGTGGACCGTGCCGCGCACAAACTGGGGAGGCGGACCGACGTCGACGTCGCCGTGCACGGGGACGTGCTGCCCACCCTGGCCGCGCTGATGCCACGGCTGCAGCCGAAGAAGAGCCGCCGCTTCCTCAACCAGATGCTCAAGAAACACGACCGGCTCATGAACAAGGCCGTGGGGGCGTACACCCGGAACGTTGGGAAGAAACAGCCGATCCACCCGGAATACGCGGCCTCGCTGCTGGACCAGGTGGCGGCCGAGGACGCGATCTTCACGGCGGACACCGGCATGTGCAACGTCTGGACCGCCCGGTACATCAACCCACTGGGCACCCGCCGGCTGATCGGGTCCTACCTGCACGGGTCCATGGCCAACGCGCTGCCGCACGCGATCGGCGCCCAACTGGCCTACCCGGGCCGGCAGGTGGTCTCGGTCTCCGGCGACGGCGGCCTGTCCATGCTGCTGGGCGAGCTCATCACCGTCGCCGCGCACCGGCTGCCGGTGAACGTGGTGGTCTTCAACAACTCCACCCTGGGCATGGTGAAACTCGAAATGCTGGTGGACGGGCTCCCCGACTTCGGCGTCGACGTCCCGGACGCCAACTACGCCGACGTCGCCAAGGCCCTGGGCTTCCACGCCGTCCGGGTCACGGACCCGTCCCGGATCGAGGCAGCGTACCGGGAGGCTTTCGCGCACCCCGGCCCGTCGCTCGTGGAGCTCATCACGGACCCCAAGGCGCTGTCCCTCCCGCCGAAGATCAAGGGCGCACAGATCCTCGGCTTCGCCACGGCCATGTCCAAGGTGGTCCTCAACCGGGGCGCCGGCGAGGCCGTCAGCATGGCACGGAGCAACCTGCGGAACATCCCGCGGCGCTGAGGCCCTCAAGGCGCGCCCGAGCCTCTCGAGTTCGCCGGAAGCGTGCGAGTTCGCCGGAAGTTTCCGGCGAACTCGCGGCTTTCCGGCGAACTCGTCGGCCTAGCGCGTCCCGCTCCGGCGTTCCCCGGCCAGGGCCGCCGCGACTTTCCCGATCAGCTCGTACGGGACAGGCTTCTGCAGCGGGAACTTCAGCGTCCCCTTCGCTGCGCGGTAGGGTGCGAGTTCCGCGCTGAGCGGCTCGTCGCCGTCGGGCACGGGGTAGACGGAGATGTGGCGTGTCCAGCCCGCGAAATACACCACGTATTTGCCGCCGAGCGTGATGGTCGGGATGCCGTAACTGATCATCTCCCCTGATCCAGGTACCGCGGCATGGCAGCGCCGCCGGATCTCCTGCAGCACGTCCTGCACCTCGGCAGGAAACGAGGCGATGTACTCGTCCACGGACTCAAAGTGCTGTGCCATTGCCGTTCCCTCCGACGATCCTCTGCAACGAGTTAGCGCGGGCCGCCCTGCCACAAGGCATCGAACGGGGCGCCCGAGGCCACCCGGTTCCGGATTCCTGCGGTCACAAACGCCTTGGCCGTGCGGGCGGCCGCCAGCGGCGTCGCGCCCTTGGCGAGCTCGGCCGTCACCGCCGCGGCCAGCGAGCACCCGGCACCGGACACGGCCACTTCGCCCACTTTCGGGGCGGACAGGACTTCCAGCGTTTCGCCGTCGTAATAGACGTCGACGGCGTCGGGGCCTTCCAGCCGCACGCCGCCCTTGGCGAGCACCGCGGCGCCGCTGATCTCATGGATGCGGACCGCGGCGGCCTTGAGGGACTCGACGTCGGTGATTTCCAGCCCGGAGAGCGACTCAGCCTCGAAGTGGTTCGGCGTGACGAAGGTGGCCAGCGGCAGGATGTGGGACTTGAGCGCCTGGTCGGTGTCCAGGGCGTGGCCCGGCTCCTGGCCCTTGCAGATCAGCACCGGATCCAGCACCACGTTGGCGAACTGCCCGGCTGCCAGCGCCGCGGCCACAGTCGAAATCGTCGCGGGGCTGCCCAGCATGCCGATCTTGACGGTGTCCAGCACGGCCGGTGCGCCGGACGCGGCGCCGTACGCCGCCGTCGTCGCCTCCAGCTGGTCCGCGATGACCTGCTGGTCCACCGGGACGAATCGGTGGTTCCAGTTGTCCTTGGGGTCGAAGGACACGATGCAGGTCAGGTTCGCGATCCCGAAGACGCCGAGCTCCTGGAACGTCTTCAGGTCAGCCTGCGCGCCGGCGCCGCCGGTCGCTTCGGAACCTGCAATGGTGAGCGCGACGGCGGGGGAGGGGGCGGGATCGGACGCGGTATCGGCAACTGCCAGGGCGGCGGAATCGAATGCGGTAGAAGTCATGGTCCCATCCTGCCATCCCGCCAAAACCACCCGCATTGTGCTCCTGAACAGGCACTCCATGAACATTATGAACAAAACCTTAGTGTTCGGGATCACGCGGACTAGGGTGGCGGACGGTGTTGCCTCCTGGCGGCGCCGGATCCAGGAAGGTTCATTGATGAGCACCCAACTGTCCGAAGCGGCCCAGACCCGGAAAGCCGTCGGCAACATCCTCAAAGGCTCGGCCGGCAACCTTGTCGAATGGTACGACCTCTACGTCTACACCGTCTTTGCGGCCTACTTCCAGGCGCACTTCTTCAACTCCACCGACGAGCTCCAGGCCGGTCTCGAGGCGATGGCCGTCTTCTCGACGTCGTTCCTGATGCGCCCGATCGGTGCCTGGTTCTTCGGCCGCTACGCCGATCGCAAGGGCCGCAAGGCCGCACTGACGCTGAGTGTGACCATGATGTCTGCGGGTTCCTTCGCCATCGCCGTGCTGCCCACCCAGGACGTGATCGGCCTGTGGGCCCTGATCCTGCTGGTCCTCATCCGCGTGATCCAGGGCTTCTCCGTGGGCGGTGAGTATGGCACCAGCGCCACGTACATGTCCGAGGCTGCCACCTCCAAGCGCCGCGGCTTCTTCTCCAGCTTCCAGTACGTCACGCTGATCGGCGGCCAGATGCTGGCCCTGGCGGTTCTCGTGGTTCTGCAGAACGCCATGCCCAAGGCCGAGCTGACCGAGTGGGGCTGGCGCATCCCGTTCGCGATCGGCGGCGTGGCCGCCCTGGTGGTCCTGTGGCTGCGGCGCTCCATGGAGGAAACCGTCTCGGCCGAACAGATCGAGGCCGCAAAGGCCCCTGCCGTGGCGGGCCAGGCACAGCCGGGGACCATGAAGCTGCTGTTCACCAGCTACTGGAAGCCGCTCATGATCTGCATCGGGATCACCCTTGGCGGCACCGTGGCGTTCTACACGTACACCAACTTCATCCTGAAGTTCATGAACGATACCTCCGGCATCGCCAAGACCGACACCTCGGTCATCAACTTCTGGGCGCTGTTCATCTTCATGCTGCTCCAGCCGGTCTACGGCATCATCTCGGACAAAGTGGGCCGCAAGCCGCTGCTGCTGTGGTTCGGCATCACCGGCGTCCTGTTCACCTGGCCGCTCCTGTCCGCCCTTGCCGGAACCAAGGATCCGATGACCGCGTTCCTGCTCATGATGGGCGGACTGCTGATCGTGGGCGGCTACACCTCCATCAACGCCCTGGTGAAGGCCGAGCTGTTCCCCGCCTCCATCCGCGCCCTCGGCGTCGGCCTGGGCTACGCGATCGCCAACTCGCTCTTCGGCGGCACCGTCCCGCTCATCGGCGCGGCCCTGCAGAAGGCGGGCCAGGAAGAACTGTTCTTCACGTACGTCACCGTGGCCATCGCTATCTCCCTGCTGGTCTACGTCTTCGCCCTGAAGAACAAGAAGTCCACGCACCTTGACCACGAACAGGGTCACGCCTGGACGCCGGCTGCTGTCGACCCGGGCGCAGGTACTACCGGGCCCAAGGACGACGACGAGGACCTCATCGACGCCTCGCGCCGCTAGGGCCACCGCGCGGTGAATGCCGCGGCGGAGTACGACGGCGGGTCACCGGCTCCGGAACGTGCGTTCCGGGAGCCGACCACCCGCCGTCGTCGTTAAGGCTGATGCTGCTGAGGCGGGCACTGCTGCCGGCGACGGCGTCGGTCCGCAAGGGTGTCCGGGCGCTGAACTGGCCGCGGGGACCTGTGCGGCGGCCGCCCGGATCCGGGCTACTGGGAGTTGTCCGCAAACCGCAGCTGCAAGATCGTGGCGCCGGTGCCCGCCGCGAACGTGGCCGCGAGCACCACGTAGCTGCCTGCCGGGAGCGTGCCGACCGGATCGGCCACCATGCCGATCAGCAGCGGGACGATCGAATAGGGGAACCACTCCGCCCAGCCGGTTTTGCCGAACAAATTGCCCAGAGCCAGCATCACGAGCGAGAAGGCGATGGGGGCCACTTCGCCACGGCTCCACACGGCGATCCAGGCGACCACCGGCGCGAGCAGCAACGAAATCGTCGCAGCGAGCAAAACGTTCGCGATTCCGGTCGCGGCCAGCTCCGCCGAGAACCCCGGCAGCCCCATCGCCAGTCCGATCGCCATCGCCTCGACGAGGACTATGACGATGAGCGCCATCCACCACGCCGCCGCGACAAGCAGCTTGGCGACGGCGAACCAATGACGGGCCACGGGCAAGGCGAGCATGTTCTTGGCGGTGGCATCACGGTACTCCCGGCCGAACAGGTAGGCGACGATGAACGCCAGCAGCAGCATCCCGCCGACGCCGAAGACCAGCGTGAGCATGTAGAAGTACTGGGGCCACGTCGCCTCGAGCCCGGCGAGGCTCGCTTTGGTGCCCAGAAGTCCCAGCTGCGCCGCCCGCCCCGGTTCGCGCACGATCCACATGAAGAGCGCGATGCCGAGCGGCATCAGCGCGAGCACCGCCAGGGTGGCCCACGTCGCCTTGGCACGGTGGAGCTTCATGAACTCGGTGGCGAGGACCTGACCGAACATCAGGAATCGCCGCCCGTGGACGCAGCGCCGCCCTTCGGGCCATCGCCTGTCCGCGCGAGGAAGTAGCGCTCCAGATCCAGCGTGAGCAGCGCCTGCTCGCGCTCTTCCGGGGTGTAGGCGTCGGTCGCGAAGGCGCGGGCTTTCGCGGCGAGTTCGTCGCGTGATGACTCCTCGATGAGACGGCCGTCATGGACGATGCCGATACGGTCAGCCAGGTGCGCGACCTCGGCAAGGATGTGGCTCGACATGAAGACGGTGACGCCGCGGCCGTCGGCGAGCGAACGGAGCAGCTCGCGGATCTGGACAATACCGGCCGGATCGAGGCCGTTGGCGGGTTCGTCGAGCACGAGCAGTTCGGGGGAGTGCAGCAGCGCGCGGGCGAGCGCGAGGCGCTGTTTGTTGCCGAGCGAGAGCTGACCGGCGCGCCGGTCGGCGTAGGGGTCCAGGCGCAGCAGCGCGATCGACTCGGCGACCGACCGCGGCGGCGAACCGGTGAGCCGGCGCTGGATGTCGAGGTTCTCGCGCACGGTGAGGTGGGGGTATGCGGTCGCGGTCTCGACAAGGAAGCCGACCCGGGAGAACACGCCGGTCTCGCCAGGTACGATGCGCCGGCCGAGGACGGTCACCTCGCCGCCGCTGGGTCGGATCAGGCCGAGCAGCATGCGGATGGTGGTGGTCTTACCTGCCCCGTTCCTGCCGAGGAATCCGTAGATCTCGCCGCGGCGGACGTCGAGGTTCAGCGAGTCGACGGCGGTGACATCGCGGTACCGCTTGACCAGGGCGCGCGTGGAAACCGTGGTGTCAGGCATGGGTCTCCTTCATGGCCCCATCCTGCCACCACGCCAGGTGCGTTCACAGGTGAGGGCGCGCTGCATGGGGGTGGGCAGTGCCTGGGCCCGGCGTCTTCCCGCCGTGGTCGCGCCTTCGAATTCGCCGGACGCGTGCCGGGCCGCCGTGTATTTACGGCGACCTCGAGCGTTTCCGGCGAACTCGCCGCTACTGCCGGAACTCCACCGCTGGGCCTGCCCCGCCGGGTGCGAGAATGGAGGCGGTTCCGGCGTCGTGTGTCACCGGGGCCGTCCAGTGCTAATACAGCCGGCCGTCCAGCGTCTTCCCTTGGGAGCGTGGGCCGCCCGAGCGAACCACTACGAAATGGAATGCTATGACTTCCGCAAAGACTTTCCCGGCGTCAGCTCCGCCGCGATTCGCCTCGATCGGCTCCCCGTATTTCGGCATCATGCTGGCCGTCATGGCCGTTGTGCTGATCCTGTCCAACATCGGGGCGTCCAAGGGCGTGGCGATCGGCCCCGTCATCACTGACGGCGGATTCTTCCTCTTCCCGCTGGCCTACATCCTGGGCGACGTCATCAGCGAGGTCTATGGCTTCAAAGTGGCACGCAAAGCCATCCTCACCAGCTTTGCCCTTTCCGTCTTCGCGTCCCTCTGCTACTGGGTCATCATCGCCCTTCCCGGGTTCGACGACGAGTACGGTGCCTCCAAGCAGACAGCCCTGGAAGGCGCCCTGGGACCGGTCCCGCAGATCGTGCTGGCCTCGCTGCTGGCCTTCCTTGCCGGCCAGACCATCAACTCCTGGATCCTCGTGAAGATAAAGGCACGGACCGGAGAAAAGTCCCTGTGGGCGCGCATCATGGGCTCCTCCGTGGCCGGCGAATTCGTGGACACACTGATCTTCTGCAGCATCGCCGCATCCGTGATTGGCATTACCGACGCCGGGATGTTCGTGAACTACGTCCTCGTGGGCTTCCTCTACAAGACCCTCGTGGAGTTCGCCTTCGTGCCGCTGACGGCGCTCTCCATCGGCTGGGTCAAGAAGCGCGAACCGAGCTACGGGGCCTAGACCTCCGCCGCCCGCTCCGCCGTCCCGCGGGCCACCGCCCCCGGGCCGCGGCAAAGAGGCCGGCCCCCGGGTCGCCACCCAATTCGCCGGAAACCTGCGGGGTCGCCGTAAGTTCCCGGCGACGTCGCGGGCTTCCGGCGAACTCGCTCACGGATGTGGGCGGCGGGCCAGCGCACCAAGCAGACGGCTCTTGAATTCCTGTTCCAAGAAGAGGTCCTTCCACTCAACACGGACGAACCGCCAGCCATCTTCCATCAGTGCCTTCTCGCGGCGCCGTTCCTCGAAGAGCACCTCGGCTGTGGGACTGTAATCGAAGTACTTGATTTTGCCGTCGAACTCGAGGGCGACCTTCTCCTCCTTCCATGCAAAGTCCAGGCGGTGGCGCCCAGCGCGGGTTGACACTTCAAGCTGCGGCTCGGGTGGCCTGATCCGGCACCGCAGGATCAAGTCGCGGGTCAGGGTCTCGCCTGGAGATTCGGACCGCGGATCGGCCGAGGCCAGGACACGGCGGAATGTCCGGATCCCCCGCCGGCCGTCCAGATCATCTGCCATGGCCTGCAGGGCGGCCGGGTCCGCGCCCAGACGAAGCGCGTGGTCAGTGAGGATCAGCGCCTGCCTGTAGGGCAGCAGCATGGCGCAATCCGCTGTTGTGCGCTCCAGGGACGTCGCCCGGATGCCGTTCACTACGGTGACGTCCTGATCGGCGAAGGGACGGGTGTGGCAGCGGACGTCCTTACCGTGGCGCTCGGTTGAGGGGTTCACTTTCTGGAGCAAGTGAATAGTGTCATCCACGTCCCACAGGTAGAGGCGGCGGAGGCGCGCCGCGGAAGTGTGGCTGTACAGGAAAGTGGCCGTCGACGTCGTAAGGGTTCCGTGGGCGTGCGCGTAGATGAGTTGCCTGCTCCGGACTGTGGGGGACTGGGCCCGCCACAGGCTGGCGCGGATGTAGCAGCCGTACCGGAGCCGGACAACGACGCCTGAATCCAGGAGTGCGCGGATGGCCCGCGAGCCATAGCCGAGGTCCAGGAGTTGTTCGGTGCGCCAGAGGTTGCCCGTCGGCGGCAGCTCCAAGGGGTTCTGCGTCATGCCACCAGCCTGGGCTGCCATGCGAGCGGGCGGCAGACCCAACCGTGGCTATGTGGAAAACGCGAGGCCGCGACGCAGTTTTTTGCGACGGCTCATTTTTGGGACGGTGTGCCGCCCAGTTCGCCGGAACGTGGCGGAGGCGCCGGAAATTTACGGCGAGTTCGGTGGCTTCCCGCGATTTCGGCGGCGGGCGATTTCGACGTCGGGCGGCTGGCCGCGGGCGGGCGGGGCCGTACCAGCCCGGCCGTGTCAGCCGGAAAAGCGGGCCGTGGTGCCGCGGACGATGAGGGCCGGCTCGATCAGCTTGCGTCTGGGTTCGAGGGTGGGGTCCTGGATCCGCGCCAGCAGGGCGTTTGCGACGTCGGACCCGACAATGTCGCCCCGGTAGTCCACGGAGGACATGTCCAGGTACCGCGACTTGGCCAGCGGGGAGCCTCGGGCGCCGACGTCCAGGCCGAGGCCCTGCCGCGGGCCGCCGCCCGGCCCGGGAGCATGCCACATGGGGGATCGATGTTCCAGAAAACTGGGGGACCCTCGCGGTAGCCGGCGGCCGCTCCCAGATCGCCTCGGCGCAGGGCAACTATGCCGGGTTCTACATTTGCCCGCGCCATCCAGGATGGAGGACCCGGACCGGTGCCGGCCGCCGAGGGAGTGCGGACCTCGAGGTCCTCGACGCCGCCAGGCGCAGCGACCTGGAGAACAGGGCAGTGGAGCTGGGCGGGCAGGGCCCTCAGCAGTGGGCCGCCGTCGTACTGGGGGAAACCCGAGGTCGCCGGAAAGCTGCCAGATCGCCGGAACCTTCCGGCGATCTCGGACGGTTCCGGCGACTTCGACGGCGCGACGCCGCGACGCAGGGACGGGTCAGCGCCGGGACCCCGGAACCCAGGAGTCCTACGAGTAGTAGTTCCGCAGGGTCTCGGCCTTGAACTCGAAGAAGTTGCCGGCCTCGATGGCGAGCCGGGCGTCGTCCACCATCTTCACCACGAAGCGTTCGTTGTGGATTGAGATCAGGGTGGCCGAGACCATCTCCTTGGCCTTGAACAGGTGGTGGATGTAGGCCCGTGAATAGTTCAGGCAGGCGTAGCAGTCGCAGCCTTCCTGCAGCGGGCCGAAGTCGCGCTTGTACTTGGCGCCGGAGAGGTTGTACCGCCCGGTCGGGTGGTAAAAGGCGGAGTTGCGGGCCACCCGGGTGGGAGAGACACAGTCGAAGGTGTCCGCGCCGTTTTCGATTGCCGTGAAGATGTCGTCCGGTTCGGAGATGCCGAGCAGGTGCCGCGGCTTGTTCTCCGGCAGCTCCTCGTTGCACCAGCGCACGATCGTGCCCAGGTTCTCCTTCTCCAGCGCCCCGCCGATACCGAAGCCGTCGAAGTTCATAGCGCCCAGGTCCCGGCAGGCTTTGCGGCGCAGATCCTCGTACTGGGCGCCTTGGATGACGCCGAACAAGGCCTGATACGGCTTGCCGGGCCGCTCGGACGTAAGCCTGAAGTGTTCCGTGATGCAGCGCTCTGCCCAGCGGCGGGTCCGTTCCAGGGACTCCTCTTGATACGCGCGGGAGTTCTGCAGCGTGGTCAGCTCGTCGAAGGCGAACATGATGTCCGCGCCGATCTGGTGCTGGACGTCCATGGAGATCTCAGGGCTGAAGCGGTGCCGGTCCCCGTTGAGGTGGCTCTTGAACCAGACGCCCTCCTCGTCGACGTGCGCGAGCCGTTCCTTGCCGGGCGCCACGGCGTCGTCGGGTCCGGAATTGTCCACCGATTTCATGTCGATGACCTTCTTGAAGCCCGAGCCCAGGCTCATCACCTGGAACCCGCCGGAATCCGTGAAGGTGGGGCCCCGCCAGTTCATGAACGCGCCCAGCCCGCCCGCCTCGTCCAGGATGTCCGCGCCCGGCTGCAGATACAGGTGGTAGGCGTTGGCCAGCACGGCCTGCGCCCCCAGCTCGGCAATGGATTCCGGCAAGACCGACTTCACCGTGGCCTTGGTGCCTACGGCGATAAATGCGGGGGTCTGGATCTCACCGTGCGGCGTTGTGATGGTGCCCGTACGGCCCAGGAATGGCCCGCCGTTTTCAGCCAATTGAGCAGACGACGGCGGGCAGCTTTCGCTCAGGCGTTTGCCGACCCGGAAGGAGAATTCGGATTGCCGGGCAGGCTGGAGTGGCGAAGCGTCGGGTTCAGGAATGGCTGGCACCGTTCAAGTGTGCCAGCTAACAGCTGGCAATCCTTAGTGCAGCGGGTCGGATGTGGGGTAGTTCTCAGCCCGCCATTTGTCCCAGTACTTCCGAACGTCCTCCAGCCGGTGCGCCCCCAAATCGTAGGTGGAGACGATCACAAGGGAACCGCCGTCGGGCCGGACCTCGGGGATGGCCGGCTGGTCCGCCACGATCACGAGGCCCTCGCCGTGCTCGGCATAGTCGTGGACCGTCAGACCCACCTGGTGGTTGCTCCGGAACCACACCTTGCCGGAGATCTCCTCGCCGGTGGCCAGGGTAAGCGAATACGGTTCGCCCGGGGCCGGCACGTCGCTGACCCCCAGCTTCTCGATGACGGATCCCTCGGTGCCGGGAACGGAGAAGAAGAACGTGCGGCGGTTGCCGTGGGGATGCCGTTCCAAGGCAAAGCGGAGCTGCTGAAGAAAAGTCAGCCAGCCCTGGGTGATGTCCTCGTCCCAGGCGGCCCACTCGGAGTTGTGGTCGACCGCGGCGCGGGTGACGCTGACCTCGGTGCCGGTCGGGACCGGTTTCAGCGTGAAGACGTCGCCGCCGTCGACCACGAGGGAGGTGTGGTCCGCGCCTTCGACCACGTTGGGGCTGAAGTAGATTTCGTTGATCTCGGCGGCCTGATCATCAGCTTGCCAGCCGTGCCACTGTGCCACCTTGTACGGTTCGCGCAGCATTGTCCAGACCTGCTGCGCGTCGGAGTTGATCACAACGCTCAGATTGTTAGTCATGGGGCGAATCTACAACGCCCGGCCGCAACGGGCTAGGGCCGGACGGGTGTCAGGCGCGGACAGACTCGAGTTCGTTGCCGATCCGGCGCTCCAACTCCTGCGCTCCGATCGTCTCCGAGCCTCCGTGGGCGCGCAGGAACAGCAGCGCCTCCAGCCGGAGCAGGCGCCATTCCCGTTCCGCATCCGGGTTCGAGTTGTCGATCGAGCGGAAGATTTCCTTGTCGTACAGGTTCGGTTCGTTGAGTGAGCGCTGCCGCACCTTGGCGTTGATCCGGGCCTTGAACGGGTCCGTTTCCATGCCGTCCGGCGCGCGAAGGAGCTTCTCGTAGACAGCGGCGCGTTCCTCCTGCCCGAGCCTGCGGCAGATGTAGCTGGAGAGGGCCAGGGCAGCCTCCACGGATGCCCACCGTCCGGGGTTCCCGTCGAAGGGGAGTACGTTGAGCAGATCGGCGACGGCGAGGGCGTTCTCGGCGTCCTTACGGAGGATGAACAGCTCGTGCGCCAGATCGCTGAGGTCCTTGAGGCAGCTGCCGGACTTGGTGTTAATGCCCTTGGCCAGCCGCTCGGCGAGCAGCTGCACGCCCACCGCGTCCGGGTGTGCCTCCGCCGCCACTTCCACAACGGATTCCGGTGTGCCCTCGGGGGAGGGGATCAACGCCAGGTCCTCCTCGCTCGGCCCGCCGCCCGCCGGCGGCGCGGCAGGAAGCGGAGGGACGACGACGGAGGGCGGCGCCGGGGTGTCGTCTGCTTCAACAGCGCGGTCCGGAGCAGCGCCCTCTAGGGTAGCGCCCTCCGGGGTGGCCCCCTCGGGGGTGTCGCCGCGACCGGTGCCGTTGTCGACGTCGCCGCCGTCACCGCGGCCGGGAGCCTTCGCGGCGTCCTCCGGGGCATCCAAAACCGTGACAACGGAACCTGCAGCGATCCGCAACATTCCGCCGCCGGTCAGGGTGGCAAGTACCAGCGCCGGAGTGCCGAAATCGTCCGTTTCGACGTCCACACGCTGGATTTCGGCGGAGCGTTTGCCGTCCGGAAGGAGCAGATGGTGGCCGGTCCGCAGAGATCCAGCCTGCTGTTGGCTGTGGTTCCGGGAGGCTCGCGGGTGGGTCATCGGGGGTCCTTAAATTCTCTTATGGTCCGCCCAACAGTCTACAAAGGCAGCTCGCGAAGTCGGGGACGCCGGGCTGCCTCGAGCGTCCCGGGGACTGCACAGGGCACGCCGGGCCGCCCGGCGGCGGTCAGTTGCCGACGCCTGCGAAGGCCAGCGCCTGACGGATCAGCGCGCCGCGGCCTCCGCTGAATTCAAGCTGGACATCCGAGCTCATCACTTCCTGGGGGGTCATCCACGTGAGCTCAAGGGCGTCCTGGCGCGGGGAGCATTCGCCGGTGACAGGGATGATGTACGCCAGCGCGACGGCGTGCTGGCGGTCATCCGTAAAGCCGGTGTGGGACGGGGCGGGGAAGAATTCGGCGACCGTGAACGGCACGGGGCTGATGGGCAGCTGCGGGAACGCCAGCGGGCCGAGGTCCTTCTCCATATGGCGCAGGAGTGCGGCCCGGATGGTTTCGCGGTAGAGCACCCGGCCGGAGACGAGGGACCGGATCATGTTGCCGTCCTCGTCGGCCTGCAGCAGCGTGCCGACCTCGTTCACGAACCCGAGGGGATCGAGCCGGACCGGTACGGCCTCGACGTAGACCATGGGCAGCCGGCCGCGCGCCTCGAACAAGTCGTCTTCGGAGAGCCAGCCGGGATTCGGGTCAGGAGTGCGAACGTTCATGGTTAAGTTCTACCGCATCCCTGACCCGTTCCCCGCGCCGTCGCTCAGGTCGCCAGCACCGAGTCCAGCGGTTCGCCGGACGCGATCCGTGCCAGCAGCGGAGGGCTGGAGGGCTGACCCCGCTCAGGCAGCTGCCGGTCCCGCCGAAATCCAAAGGGTCGCCCCATTGGGGTTGTCCGGCCGATCGGCCGCGTCGGGGTTGGGCACGTGCAGGCTCCGTCCATACGCCTCCTCCGTCATGCGGACCCGGTGGCCCGCGGCCGCCAGCCGGTCCCGCAGGGCCGAGAGGTCCCCGGTGTATTCAAAGCCCAGACCGGACCGGGCTGCGCCGCCGGCGGGCCGTACCATCAGCACTCCGCCGTTCTTCGCCGTGAAATCCGCGGTTTCGTCGGCGTCCGGCGCCGGGCGTAGCCGGGCGCCGATATTCCGCAGGGTCTGGGCGGCGGCGGCAGCGTCCGGCGTGAACCAGACTTCGACGACGGCGAGGGCAGGATCGGCGTCCGCACACTGCGCGCCGTGGGCAGCTTTGTCCGCGAAGAAGCCGAACCCGTCCTCGCCGGTGATGCGGCAGGTGTCGCCGTGGTCCGCCCGGACCAATGCGGCCGGGGACGTCCCGTCCTCCACCCCGGCCGCGTTGGTGCGGCGCGCGAACTCTGCAAGGTCTCCCACCTCGACGCCGAAGTCGGTCTTTCCGTCGCGCGCGGTCCCTTGCTCCCCGGGGCCGTCTTCCGCGGAACCCTCCTCGGCGAAATGAAGCGCAAGCCGGCCGGATCCGGCGTCGAACTCCCGCCACGTTGGTTCGTTAACGGTCTTGACCAAGCCAAGGGCGGTCAGGAGACGCTCCCAGTCGTCCATGCGGGAGGTGAAGTGAATCGGTCGGACACGCAGCATCTGTGGCTCCTCGGGGATGGGAAGAGTTCCGGCTCTCAGGGATAATCGTGCCACCAAAGGGCGGTTCTGGTCAGGCTGGGAGAAGATGAAGAATGGCTGCTGAACTTGAGGAACTGCTGGTGAAGGATGCAGCCGAGTGGCGCGCCTGGCTCGAGCAGCACCATGCGGACAGTCCTGGTGTGTGGCTGGTGCTGCACAAAAAGGGCGGCTCGGTGACCGAGCTGGACTACGAGGCGGCGTTGCAGGAGGCACTGTGTTTCGGCTGGATCGACGGCCAGGGCAGGCGCCGGGACGAGGAAAGCTCGTTTCAGCGGATGACCCGGAGGGGGCCGAAGAGTGTGTGGTCGGAACGGAACGTGGACCGGATCCGTCGCCTCGAAGCCGCCGGCAGGATGACCCGCGCTGGCCGGGCCGCCGTCGACGCCGCCAAGGCGGACGGCCGCTGGGAAGCCGCCTATTCCGGGGCCTCGACAGCCGAATTGCCGGAGGACCTCGCGGCGGCCATCGCCGCCAATCCGCGGGCACAGGCCATGTTCGACGTCCTGACCTCCGTCAACCGGTACGCGCTGATTTACCGGACCAACGCGGTCAAACAGGCTTCGACGCGGGAGCGGAAGATCGCCGGGTTCGTGGAGATGCTGGCCCGCCACGAGACACCGTACCCCCAGACCAAACGTCCTTCACGGCCCTGACCGCAGAGCCCGGACCGGGCACACTCCGGAATCCTCTATCCGGTCGGGGTCAGAAGCCCACGCCCATGGCCTGGGCGATCACCACGGCCGAGGCCGAGGACCACGCCTGCGGATGGCAGGATGCCGGATACGGGATCGCGCGGGCGGATTCGTCCGACGGGACCCCGGCGAAAAGTTCCGGCAGCCGGTGGTCGAACGAGCCGGCAGCTTTCAGCAGTCCTTCGGCCAGGGTCCGGGCCTCGGCGAGGAAGCCCTCGGCAAGCAGTCCGCGGATTGCGATGGCTGTGTCGTGGCTCCAGACCGAACCGCAGTGGTAGCTGAAGGGCCAGAAGCCTGCGGCGCGGCGCGAGATCGTGTGCACCCCGTAGCCGGAGAACAGTTCCGGGCTGAGGAGCCGGTCCGCCACCAGCCGCGACTCCGAGGCGTCAAGGATGCCGGTGCCGAGCAGGTGTCCCATGTTGGAGCCCGGCACGTCCAGCGGGTCGCCATGGCCGTCGAGGGCCATGGCCGGGAACAGCCCGCCATCGTCCTCCAGCCAGAAGCGCTCGCGGAACGCCTGTTTCAGGGCTTCGGCGAAGTCCCGCAGCGCCTGGCCGCCGGGCTCGCCATAGGCATCGAACAGCCCGGCGGTTTCCACCGCGGCCTGGTAGGCGTAGCCCTGCACTTCGGAGAGCGCGATCGGCCCGTCCGCCTGGCGGCCGTTGCGGAACTGCATGGCATCCCCGGAGTCCTTCCAGCCCTGGTTGCTGAGCCCGTGCCCGGTGGTGTCCTGGTAGCTGAGGAAGCCGCCGTTCGCGCCAACTGCATTGCCCGCGTGGCCTGCGTTTCCGGCAGCCAGCAACCATTCCGCCGCCCGCGCGGCGTTCGGCAGCAGTGCCCGGACAGTGCTGTCGTCCGTGCCGGCGCGGCCCAGTTCGCCGAGCAGGCACAGCCATAGCGGAGTGGAATCCACGGCGCCGTAGTAGATCGGTGGCAGGCGCAGGCCCTGGCTCTCCAGCACCAGCTCCTTGGAGCGCAGTTCGTGCAGAATCTTTCCGGGTTCCTCCGCGGCCGCAGGATCGTTCCGGGTGCCCTGGAAGGCGGCCAGGGTGCGCAGCGTCCCGCCGGCCAGCCCGGCGTCGAGCGGCAACAGCAGGCGGGCCGCCCACAACGAGTCCCGTCCAAAGAGGGTGAAATACCAGGGCGCGCCCGCGGCCAGGAAGGGGGCATCGGGCAGCTGGCGGGAAGCCAGGCGGAGGCCGGCCAGTTCATCGAGGGAGTTGTCCAGCAGCAGGCCCAGCGCACCGGACGGCTCGGCGGGGGGCCGCCGCGAGGCTGGCGGGCGCGCGGCCACGACGGCGTCCTCGCTGTCCGCCAGGACGGCCTGCCACTCGGCTTCGAAGCTCCGCCCGCGCCCTGCCGTTCCACGCCAGAGCAGCCGTTCTCCCGCGGCGACGGCGCCCGGAGCGGCCACCGTGAGCGTCCGGGCGCCGTGGCGCCAACGCAGGGCCGACTCGTCCGCCGCGAACGGCGCGAACGGTTCGCGGAACCGGCTGAGCCGGATGGCGGCCATGTCGGTGAAGTCCGCGGCGAGCCGCACTTCAATTTCGACGTCCAGGGCGTCAAAGGAGGTGTTGACCTGCAGGGCGTGCCGCACCACGCCCGGTGTGACGGTCCAGGTCTGCACGAGTTCGACGGCGGGATCTTCCGTGGGTCCGGGGATGCCGCGGACCAGTCCCCGGACACGCAGCACTCCGCCCGCCTCGGCCTCGACCGAGGCCGGTTCGGGCGCCATGCCGTTGACCCGGACCTCGGCACGGCACAGCATGCGGGTGTCGCCGTGCAGCAGCCCGGTGAACCAGCCCGCCTCAGAGGTACCGGCGCCTGAGCCGCCGTCGCCTCCGGCCGCCGCGCTGTCCCCGCTCCCGAGCCGGCCGTCGGCGTCGAGCCACAACTGGGTGGGAGCGGCAACGGAGCAGTGCTGGCGGTGGAGCGCTGGCTGAACAGTCATGCGCCAACCCTATTCCCGGGTCGGGACCGGCTCAACGGGACGCGCGGGGCGTGGCGGCTTCTACTGCGGCGCCGCTTCGTCCATCGGGAAGGCGACGGCCTCGCCTACCACCCGCAGGCACAACTCGGTGCCGGGACGGGCGATCGAGGCGTTCCAGTGCCGGATGGTGATGATTTCGCCGCCGCCCGGGTACCGGTGATCGGCCACGGTGCCTTCGGCGAGGACGGGCGGGACGGCGAGCTTGAGCCGCACCGTGGTTTCCGGCCCGAAGTAGTCGGTGTCCACCACGACGCCGCGGATCGGGCCGTCCTCGGCGATCCGGATCTGCTCGGGGCGCAGCATGAGCTGGACCCGGCCCTGCGCCGGGGGCCTGCGAACCGGGATCCCGCCAAGCGAGCACGTGGCAAGGGAGCCTTCCATCCAGGCATCCAGGATGACGGCGTCGCCGAGGAACTCCGCGGTGGCGCGGTCCGCGGGGCGGGTGTAGACCACGAAGGGGTTGCCGATCTGCGCCAGCCGCCCGCCGCGCATCACCGCGACCTGGTCCGCGAAGGACAGCGCCTCGGCCTGGTCGTGCGTCACCAGGATCGTGGTCACCCCGGCGTCGTGGAGGACCTTGCCCACCGCCCGGCGGGTGGCCACGCGGAGCCCGGCGTCCAGGGCGGAGAAGGGTTCGTC
>JAODMA010000200.1 GCA_025464545.1 Arthrobacter sp.
CGTCTTCGCGGGGGTCCTGGGAAACCTGATCGAATGGTACGACTACGCCCTGTACGGCGCGTCAGCCGGCATTGTCCTCGGTCCCTTGTTTTTCAAGGGAGATTCGGCGGCTACCACGTTGGCAGCATTTGCGACCTTTGCTGTCGGGTTCGCCGTCCGCCCCATCGGGGGCCTTCTCATCGCAAACTTCGGCGATAAAGTCGGCCGGAAGCCCGCCCTCCTACTCACCGTGACCCTGATGGGCATCGCAACCGTGTCGATCGGATTGCTCCCCACCTACGATCAGATCGGTATGTGGGCACCTGCACTTCTCATCTTCTTCCGGGCCCTGCAGGGATTTGGAGCCGGAGCCGAACTGGCTGGCGCGCTGACACTCGTGTCCGAATACGTTTCACCCCGACGACGCGGATTCGTAACTGGCATGGTCAACGGTATGGGCGGTGGCGGCACGCTGCTCTCAACCTTCGCTTTCTTTGCAGTGTCTGCATTGCCGAAGGACGCGTTCATGGCTTGGGGCTGGAGGCTGCCGTTCCTCGCCTCCATTGTCCTGTTCTTCCTTGCAATGTACATTCGACGCACGCTCGAGGAAACGCCGGAATACCAAGCAACCGCTGAAAAGCGCCAGGGTGAGACCGGCACGCGTGCCCCAATCGTCACAGTGTTCAAGTCATACCCGCGGAACACCGTCAGTGGCATGCTCGTGTGGACCGGCCACAATTGTAACTACTACCTCACCAGCACGTTTGCCCTCGCTTTCATTACAAGCAAAAACGTCGGGATGGACCTGCCGTCAGCCCTGACTGCAGTCATGATCGCCTCCTTCCTGCACGTGATCACTGCGCCGCTTTTCGGCATGCTCGGTGACAGAATCGGTTATCGCCAGGTATTCGCCGGCGCCATGATCTTCTGCATGGCATGGGCGTACCCGTTCTTCCTGATGCTCAGGAGCGGCGATTTCATGCTCGTCACCATCGCTTTGATCATCGGCTATGCGGGTGTGTCCGCAGCGACCAACGGCTCGGCTGGGGCATTCACTGCAAACCTGTTCCCCACCCGCTACCGCTATAGCGGGATTGCTGTCTCCAAGGAATTCAACGCCGCAGCGATTGGCGGCACCGCACCCTTGATCGCCACGGCCCTGATCCTGGCAGCCAATGGGGACGTCTGGCTGGTCGCCCTTTACAGCGCGCTGCTCAGCCTGGTCACCGTGGTCGGCATCGTCGTCGCGGGCCGCGGAGTGGGAAACTCTCCAGTTGAGGACCCTGAGGATGCCTTGGCCGTCGATTCTAAATCCGCTCCTGCAGCGGTTGTGAATCAGTAATGTCTGAACGCATCGTCAGGCGAGTGCCCAAACTCCGAGACCTGAGGGAAATCATCCAGCTCAAACCTGGAGAATTCAACGCCACCAAGCGGCGCCTGTCCAACGCGAATACCATCTGGGACCTCCGCAAGATCGCACAGCAGCGGACTCCCAAAGGGCCCTTCGACTACACCGACGGGGCCGCCGACGGTGAAATCGGCCTCCGCAGGGCGCGGGAAGCGTTTGAAGACCTTGAGTTCCAGCCCGGGATCCTTCGTGACATCTCACAGGTCGACATGTCCACAACGGTCCTGGGCAGCAAATCCTCCCTTCCCTTCGGACTGGCGCCCACCGGCTTCACACGGATGATGCACACTCTCGGCGAACGTGCTGTGGTCGCTGCCGCGGAGTCCGCCGGCGTCCCCTACGGCCTGTCAAGCGTGGGGACCACATCGATCGAGAAAGTGGCAGAAACCGCCCCGAACGCTCAAAAGTGGTTCCAGCTTTATCTGTGGAAGAACCGTGATCAGTCCCTGGCTCTAATCGAAAATGCCCAAGCCGCCGGGTACCAAGCACTCATCGTCACCGTCGATGTGCCAACGGCCGGCAACCGGCTGAGGTGCCTGCGCAACGGCATGTCGGTCCCGCCGCAGCTCACGCTCAAGACCTTCGCCGATGCCTCCTACCGCGTCCAGTGGTGGTTCGACCTGCTGACAACGGAACCGTTCAAGTTTGCATTCGACAGCAGCGGGGAGGGCGAAATCAAAGACCTGGTGGACAAGTTGTATGACCCCACGGTGACCTTTGAGGATCTGGCGTGGCTGCGTGAGGTGTGGGACGGTCCGCTGATCATCAAGGGGATCCAGACCGTGGCCGATGCCCGCAAGGCCATGGATTTCGGCGCTGACGGGGTCGTTGTCTCCAACCATGGCGGTCGCCAGCTGGACCGGGCCCCGGTACCACTGCACGTCCTCCCCGACATTGTCGACGCCGTGGGACAACGTGGCACGGTCATGCTGGACACCGGCATAATGCATGGCGGTGACATCATTGCTGCCGTTGCGCTGGGCGCTGACCTCGCGCTCGTGGGACGGGCCTACCTCTACGGCCTCATGGCGGGAGGGCAAGCCGGGGTGACCCGTGCCATCGACATTCTCGCCAGTGAGGCCGAACGCACGATGAAGCTTCTGGGTGTCAGCTCGATCAACGAGCTCAATCCCGACCACGTGCGCCTCATGAGCAGGCGGCAGCTCCTCCACCCACAAACTGTCGCGGGGTACCCGAACCGCGAACTTTCTTCGGTTTAGTGGGCACTGCCAGCCCAGATTCACCACCGTTACACCAAGACCCCGGAACCCACGTTTGGGCGGTCAACCGCGACTGCCATAGTCAGGAAGTGTCATGAAAAGAATAGTCATCACAGATTGCGACTACGAGACGATCGCACCGGAACTTCAGGTAGCTGAGGAGGCAGGTGTGGAATTGGTAAGAGCATACTGTACCGACGAGGACCAGGTGATCGCTGCAGGGCAGGGAGCTGATGGTCTTGTCGTGCAGTACGCTCCTGTCACGGCCCGGGTTCTTGATGCCCTGCCCGGGCTCAAGGTGATCAGCCGGTACGGCGTCGGCGTGGACACCATCGATGTGAACGCCGCGGCCGAGCGCGGGATCACGGTGTGCAACGTACCGGACTATGGTGTCGAAGAAGTCAGCGATCACGCCATCGCCCTGGCCTTGACGGTGCTTCGGGGCATTCCGGAGCTGGACCGGCGCATGAGGACCGGACACTCGGACATTTCGGCTGTCAAGCCTCTTCACCGGATCCGCGGCCGTGTTTTCGGTTGTGTGGGCTTGGGTCGCATCGGCGCCGCAACTGCCCGGAAGGCTCTCGGCCTCGGTTTCACCGTGGTGGCCCACGATCCCGTCCTAACCAGCGCCGGTGCCCTCGAAGGGCTGTCAGCGGTGAAGCTCGTGTCTCTGGATGATCTTTTGGCGCAGGCGGACGTCGTTTCTCTTCATCTGCCGCTCACGCCCCAGACACGCCACCTCTTCAACGCGGAGCGCTTTGGGGCAATGAAGAGCAACGCCGTCCTGATCAATACCTGCCGCGGCGGCGTCGTCGACACCGCCGCGCTCGTCGAGGCTCTGAATGACGGCGTCATTCGAGGCGCCGGCCTTGACGTGTTCGAGGAAGAACCATTGCCGAAGGACCATCCGGTATTTGACCTGTCAAACGTCGTCGTGACCCCGCACGCGGCGTGGTACTCCGAGGAATCCTTCGAAGAACTCAAGCGACGGACCGTCATGAACGCGGTGGATGCCTGCCTCGGACGGAGACCGGAAAATGTCCTTGTCTAGCCCACCGGCAACTGAGACTTCGATGCCGGCGCCCGCCGCCACGATGCGAGCCGCAATATGGCGGGAACCCGGACTCATTGACCTGTCCGAGGTTGAGCTGCCTGAGGTTCCCGAGGGCTGGGCCCTGATCCGAACCGCTTATGTTGGCCTGTGCGGAACAGACCTGGCAATTTTCGGAGGCCATCACCCGCGGGCAGCAGCCCCGCTGATTATGGGGCACGAGTTCTCGGGAATAGTCATCCAGTCCAAGTCACCTGGAATCCAGCCGGCCGACAAGGTGATGGCAGAACCGCTGATCACCTGCGGTCAGTGCCGGGCCTGCGCGGAAGGGGACAGCCACGTGTGCCGGAACCTGAGGCTCTATGGTATTGATTACGCTGGCGGACTTGCGGAATACGTCGCCCTGCCCGGGGACCGGCTTCATGTATTGCCCCAGGACGTCGACCTCCGGATCGCGGCCCTTGCCGAGCCGCTGGCTGTGGCAGTACACGCCAATGCCGCCGTACGCATTGGCGCCGACGACGTCGTCGCAGTTATCGGCGGCGGGCCTATCGGCTTGCTAACAGCCATGGTTGCGCAGCATCAGGGAGCCGGACGGGTCGCCATCGCGGAGCCCAACGAAACGAGAAGAAGACTCGCACAAGAACTTGGACTTGACGCATTTGCTTCGGTGGATGTCCTCGACCGCCACCTGAAGCAGTGGACCGACGGCGAAGGGGCCGACATAACCTTCGACTGCGCCGGCCACCCGAGTGCAGCCGCACGGTTGTCCGGCCTGACCCGTGGGCGCGGAACCATCGTCCTCGCCGCCGTATACAAGCATCCTGCGGAACTGGATCTGCGTCAGATCAACTTCCAGGAGCAAATCCTCCGGGGGGTCCGCGTCTACACGCGCGTCGACGTGCAGCGGGCGGTAGGCCTGATTTCCGCCGGTATCCTTCCGCTAGACCGTCTGTCACTTCAGGTCTTCGGGCTCGAAGAGATAAACGACGCGTTCGCGGCAGCAAAGAACGGTGCCGAGGCAATTAAAGTGCTCGTGAATCCGTCCCGGAACTCTGGCAAACACGGGACAGGGTCACAAGATGAGCGGTAAGCCGATCAGTTTTGATCTTACGGGGCGTCACGCGGTGGTCACCGGGGGGAACTCCGGGCAGGGCCACGGCATTACCGAAGGGCTGCTGCACGCCGGGGCGGACGTGACGATTTTTGCGCGATCTCCTCTGCCCGACGATCTTCAGAATCTGGCAGCCTCCTAGGACGGACCATCGAGGCAGGGTCCGTTGATCTGGCCATCGCGGAGAGGACCAGGGAGGCAGCTGTATCCCTGCTCAACCGGCAGCAGGTACACATCCTTGTCAACAATTCCGGGGGCAGCGTCGACATCCTGCTGATGACTTCCCGCTGGATGATTTCGATTACGTGATGAACGTGAACCTCAGATCGGTGTTCGTCCTATGCCAGACGTTCGGGCGTCCGATGCTCGAGCGCCGAGACGGGAAGATCATCAACGTTGCCTCCCTGCTGAGCTTTCAAGGCGGCGTCAGGGTTCCCGCTTACGCGGCCAGCAAGGGTGCCTTGGCCCAACTAACCAAGGCTCTATGCAATGAATGGGCATCGAGCGGCGTAAACGTCAACGCCATCGCCCCGGGGTACATGGACACACGACTCAACGCGGCACTGATGGACGACAGCGAACGGTTCCGGCAGATTTCGGAGCGGATTCCCGCAGGCCGCTGGGGTGAAGCGACAGACGTAGCCGGAGCAGTCGTATTCCTCGCATCAACGGCTTCCAACTACATCAACGGCGCAGTCCTGCCGGTAGATGGGGGGTGGCTCAGCAGATGACCCAAGAAATAGGCGCAAGTCGGAAAGCCGGTGAAGCGCTGGTGCCGATTGTCCCGCTGCGTCATCCCATAGCTCCTCCCGATGGCCATCCCGGCGCGTCTCGGGCCGCCTAGTTCTGATG
>JAODMA010000208.1 GCA_025464545.1 Arthrobacter sp.
CAGTCAGGCAGAATGAAAAGGAGGCTTCGTTGCAGCCATCCCTGCCGGGCCGCCCCCAAGCCACGCTTTGTACCCGCCGAAAATTGGAGCCCCTGTGAGCGACACCAGCATCACGATTCCCGCAAACCTCCTCCCCAAGGACGGCCGGTTCGGCGCCGGACCGTCCAAGATCCGTCCGGAACAGATGGACGCCCTCGCGGCTGCCTCGGCAACGCTGCTGGGAACCTCCCACCGCCAGGCTCCGGTCAAGAACCTCGTGGGCTCGGTCCGGAACGGCCTCAGCGAGTTCTTCCGCGCCCCCGAGGGTTACGAGGTTGTCCTCGGCGTCGGCGGTTCCACCGCGTTCTGGGACATCGCCAGCTTCGGCCTGGTGGAGAACAAGGCCCAGCACCTTTCGTTCGGGGAGTTCGGCTCGAAGTTTGCCGCGGCCACCAATAAGGCGCCGTTCCTGGCGGAATCCTCGATCATCAAGTCCGAGCCCGGCACCCGTCCGGCGGCGCGGGCAGAGGTCGGCGTCGACGTGTATGCGTGGCCCCAGAACGAGACCTCAACCGGCGTAGCCGCCCCGGTCCGCCGCGTGGCGGGCGCCGATGAGGGTGCCCTCGTGCTGGTGGACGCCACATCCGCGGCGGGCGGACTCGACGTCGACGTGGCCCAAACGGACGTGTACTACTTCGCCCCGCAGAAGAACTTCGCGTCCGACGGCGGTCTCTGGCTTGGCCTGTTCTCCCCCGCCGCCCTGGAGCGTGCGGCGCGGATCAAGTCCAGCGACCGCTGGATACCGGACTTCCTGGACCTGCAGACAGCGATCGACAACTCCCGCCTGAACCAGACCTACAACACCCCGGCACTGGCAACGCTGGTCACCCTGGAAGCCCAGGTGCAGTGGCTCAACTCCAACGGCGGCCTGGACTTCGCCGCCCGCCGGACCGCTGACTCAGCCGGGCGCATCTACCGCTGGGCCGAAGCCTCGGGCTATGCCACTCCGTTCGTGGCCAAGGCCGAGGACCGTTCCAACGTGATTGCCACGATTGACTTTGACGACTCGATTGACGCCGCGGCCATCGCCAAGGTGTTGCGGGCCAACGGCATCGTGGATACCGAGCCCTACCGGAAGCTGGGACGCAACCAGCTGCGGATCGCCACTTTCGTGGCGATCGAACCGGACGACGTTTCGGCGTTGCTCGAATGCATCGATTTTGTCGTCGCCGAGCTGAAGAAGTAGCTCCGCGCGCAACTCACCGCTTCAGCGTTCGACGGCGTCGTCCGGGTTTGATCCCCGGGCGGCGCCGTCCGCGTTGGCGGACCCAGCCGTGCCGGCACCATGCGGATTGGCGGAGCGGGCAGTGCCGGATTCGAGGCGGAAATGGTGCAGGCCCCGCGCCCTACGGTCGAAGCGGATCCTCAAGCGGCGGGCACGGATGATCCAGACCAGGCCGATCAGGGCGGCCAGGACGCCGGCCGCAGCCGCGACGCCCATCGACCATCGGGGGCCGGCGACGTTAGCCACCCATCCGACCAGCGGCGCGCCGATCGGCGTTCCGCCCATGAAGATCGCCATGTAGAGCGCCATCACCCGGCCCCGCATGACAGGATCCGTTGTCGTCTGGACGTAGCCGTTGGCGCTCGTCATCATGGTGATCGCGAAGAGCCCCACCGGCACTAGGGCCACCCCGAACCAGAAATAGTCGGGGGCGAGGGCGGCAATGCCGGAGGTCAGGCCGAACGCGCCGGCGGCGCCGAAAATGATCCGCAGCCTGGGCTTGCCCCGCCCGGCGGAGAGCAGCGCGCCAGCGACCGAGCCGATGGCCATAATGGAATTCATCAACCCGAAGGCGCTGGCGTCCAGGCCGAACTCGGTGCCGACCATCGCCGCGATGAACAGCACGAAGTTCAGCCCGAGCGTGCCCACGATGAAGACCGCGACCAACACCACGACGATGTCGGGGCGGTAGCGGACATAGCGCAGGCCCTCGCGGATGCGGCCCTTGCCCGCCGCGGCCCGCGGCAGCTGGCGCAGGGAGGCGGCGGGAATCCTCCACAGGCTCAGCAGCAGCGCCACGAACGTGACGGTATTGATCAGGAAGACCCAGCCCGGTCCGACGGCCACGGTCAGGATGCCGGCCACCGCAGGTCCGATCATCCGGGCCACGTTGAAGGAGGCACTGTTGAGCGCCACCGCATTGGGCAGGTAGTCGTCCCGGACAAGCTCGGAGACGAAGGTCTGGCGCACGGGGGCATCCAGGGCGGACACCCCACCGAGCAGCAGGGCGAACCCGTAAACGTGCCAGAGCTGCGCGGCGCCCGAGAGCACGAGGATCCCCAGGCCCGCGCTCAGCAGGGCCATGGCGGACTGCGTCAATACGAGAAGCTGCCTGCGGTTGAAGCGGTCGGCCACCAGTCCGGCCACGGGCGCGAGGAAAAGTTGCGGACCCAGCTGCAGTGCCATCGTGATGCCCATGGCGCCGGCGTCGTGCTCGGTGAGGTGGTCAAAGACCAGCCAGTCCTGGGCGGTGCGCTGCATCCAGGTCCCGATGTTGGAGATCAGCGCCCCGATGAACCAGATCCGGTAGTTCAGGATGTGCAGGGACTTGAAGGTGGACGTCATGCCCGGCCCTCACTCTGCTTCATCCTGAAGTGTTCCAACCGCTAGTCAGCCTCTTCGGCCGGCTGCGCCG
>JAODMA010000252.1 GCA_025464545.1 Arthrobacter sp.
ACGATGTGGACAAGCTCTCCACCTTCTTCGAACTCATCCAGCAGGACCCCATCGTCTCCCAGGTCAAGCTGATCGCCGAGCCCTGGGACATCGGCCCCGGCGGCTACCAGGTGGGCAACTTCCCGCCGCAGTGGACCGAGTGGAACGGCAAATACCGCGACACCGTCCGTGACTTCTGGCGCGGCGAGCCCTCCACCCTCGGCGAGTTTGCCTCCCGGCTGACCGGCTCCGCGGACCTCTACGAGAGTTCCGCCCGCCGCCCTGTCGCTTCCATCAACTTCGTCACCGCGCACGACGGCTTCACCATGCGGGACCTCGTGTCCTACAACGAGAAGCACAACGAGGCCAACGGCGAAGACAACAACGACGGCGAATCGCACAACCGCTCCTGGAACTGCGGCGCAGAGGGGGACACC
Organism: Arthrobacter sp.; assembly: GCA_025464545.1. GTDB lineage: Bacteria > Actinomycetota > Actinomycetes > Actinomycetales > Micrococcaceae > Arthrobacter. The sequence goes on from JAODMA010000252.1 coordinate 417, forward strand.
GACGACGAAAAGGTGCTCACCCTGCGCGCCCGCCAGCAACGAAACTTCATTGCCACGCTGCTGCTGTCCCAGGGTGTTCCGATGCTGCTGCACGGTGACGAGCTGGGCCGCACCCAGCAGGGGAACAACAACACCTACGCACAGGACTCCGAGCTGAGCTGGATCCACTGGGAAGCCATGGACCAGCCGCTGGTGGAGTTCACGGCGGTGGTCAATAAGATCCGCCACGACCACCCCATCTTCCGGCGCAGCCGCTTCTTCGACGGCCGCCCGGTGCGACGCGGCGAGGGAGAGAAGCTCCCCGACATTGTCTGGCTGAACACTGACGGCAGGGAAATGCTCCCCGAGGACTGGGACAGCGGATTCGGCCGGAGTATCGGCGTCTTCTACAACGGCCACGGCATCCAGGAACAGGACTCCCGCGGACGCCGGATCACCGACGACAGCTTCCTGCTGGCCTTCAACGCCCACGACGACAACGTGGACTTCCTGCTGCCGACTGAGGAGTACTCGCCGTTCTGGGACGTGATGGTGGACACCTCCGACCAGGCCGACACCGAGCAGCCCCTCAAGGCCGAATCCGTGCTGAGACTGGCGGCCAAGTCCCTTGTGGTGCTTCGCGCCCACTCCGGACCTGAAGTGGAAGTGGACTACTCCGCGGCCGCCTCCCTGGCCGCCATGGCCGAGCACGAGGACGAGGATCAGGAAGCTACGGTGGCTGCGGCGGCAACTCCTCCAGCGGCGCCGGAAACGCCGGCCCCGGAGGCCGCCCCGGCGCCGGAAAACCCCGCCCCGGAAGAGGCTTCTCAGGGCGCCGCCGACGCGCCCGTGAAGGGCTCCGCAAAGGGCGCGGCGAAGGGACCGGCCTCGGAAAAGACGGAGGCCGAGAAGCCCAAGACCCCGAAGGGACCCGCCAAATGAGGACGCCCGTGTCCACGTACCGGCTGCAGATCCGGTCCGGCTTCACGCTCCAGGACGCCGCCGAAACGGTGCCATACCTGAAGTCGCTCGGCGTGGACTGGATCTACCTTTCGCCGATCCTGACTGCGGAGAAGGGCTCGGACCACGGCTACGACGTCACCGATCCCGCCGTCGTCGATCCTGACCGCGGCGGCGCCGAGGGGCTCATCGCGGCCTCCCGCGCCGCCCGGGAGGCCGGCATGGGCGTGCTTGTTGACATCGTGCCCAACCACGTCGGTGTCGCCACGCCTGCGCAGAACCCCTGGTGGTGGTCGCTCCTCAAGGAGGGACAGCAGTCCCGCTATGCCCAGGCTTTCGACGTCGACTGGGACTTCGGCGGCGGCCGCCTCCGGATTCCCGTGCTCGGCGAGGACTCTGACCTTGACGCCCTTGAGATCCGCGACGGGGAGCTGCGGTACTACGACCACCGCTTCCCGCTCGCCGAAGGCAGTTACACCGCAGGTGACTCCACTGCCGAGGACCCCCGCCAGGTCCACGACCGGCAGCACTATGAGCTGATCGGCTGGCGCCGGGCAGACAACGAACTGAACTACCGGCGGTTCTTCGCGGTCAACAGCCTGGCCGGCATCCGGGTCGAGATCCCGGCGGTCTTCGACGAGGCCCACGAGGAGATAGTGCGCTGGTTCCGTGAGGGTCTTGTGGACGGGCTGCGGATCGACCACCCGGACGGTCTCGCCGATCCGGAAGGCTACCTGCGTCGGCTGCGTGAGGTAACCGGCGGCAGCTACCTGCTGATCGAGAAGATCCTCGAGCCCGGGGAAGTGCTTCCGCCCAGCTTTGAGTGCGAGGGCACCACCGGCTACGACGCCCTGGCGGATGTGGACAGGGTCTTTATCGACGCCGCCGGCCAAGGTCCGCTGGATGCGCTGGACACCGAGCTGCGCGGCGGCCAGGCCGCCGACTACGAGGACATGATCCGCGGCACCAAGCGCAGGATCACGGACGGTATCCTGCACTCCGAGATGCTTCGGTTGGCCCGCCTGGTGCCCGCTGGAGCCGGCCTCCCCCTGGAAGCCTCCGCCGACGCGCTGTCCGAGATCATCGCCGCTTTCCCGGTCTACCGCAGCTACCTGCCGGCCGGGGCCGATGTCCTGAAGGAAGCCTGCGAGCTTGCCGTCCGACGGCGGCCGGAACTGGACGGCGCCGTCGGCTTGCTCCTGCCGCTGCTGCTGGACGCGGAGGAGGAACTGGGACGCCGCTTCCAGCAGACCTCCGGCATGGTCATGGCCAAGGGTGTAGAAGACACCGCGTTCTTCCGCTACACCCGGTTGGGCACCCTCACCGAGGTCGGGGCGGATCCCACGGAGTTCGCCGTTGCACCGGAGGAGTTCCATGTCCGGATGGCACGCCGGCAGGCCGAGCTTCCGCTGTCCATGACCACGCTCAGCACGCACGACACGAAACGCAGCGAGGACACCCGCGCGCGGATCTCGGTGCTCGCGGAGCTGGCCCCCGAATGGAAAGCGTCCCTGACCCGGCTGCAGCAGCTCGCGCCGCTGCCGGACGGACCGCTTGCCAACCTGTTGTGGCAGGCAATCGCCGGCGCGTGGCCTGCCGACCGGGACAGGCTGCAGTCCTACGCGCAGAAAGCTGCCCGCGAGGCTGGCAACTCGACCAACTGGACAGACCCCGACGCGGCTTTTGAGGAAAAGCTCACGGCAGCCGTCGACGCCGCCTTCGACAACGCCGAGGTGCGCGCCGAACTGGAGAAGCTGGTGGCGCTGCTGGAACCGTACGGTGCCGTCAATGCCTTGGGCGCCAAGCTGGTCCAGCTGACCATGCCCGGCGTCCCGGACGTTTACCAGGGCACGGAATTCTGGGACCGCTCGCTGACGGACCCGGACAACCGCAGGCCATTCAGCTTCGACGCCCGGAAGCGCGCCCTGGCTGCGCTCGACGCCGGCGAGCAGCCGGCGTCGTTCCTGGACGAGTCGGCAAAACTACTGGTGACCTCGCGGGCCCTCCGCCTGCGCCGGGACCGGCCGGAGCTGTTCACCGGCTACGCACCCGTTCCGGCGACCGGTACGGCCGCGGAGCACCTGCTGGCGTTCAACCGGGGCCGCAGCCCGGCGGGGGCCATCACGCTCGCTACCCGGCTGCCCCGCGGACTCGAACAGAAGGGCGGCTGGCAGGACACCGCCATCCGCCTGGACGCCGCCATGACCGACGAACTGACGGGCCGGTCCTTTGGCCCGGGTGAGGTCCAGGTAGCGCAGATCCTGGAAAGCTACCCGGTCGCACTGCTGGTACCAACCGCCTGAGAACTCCTGCAACAACCGACATGGGGAACGGAACAATGTCATGACCTTGCCTGCACACGGAAACGAACGCTTCGACCTCTGGGCGCCGAAAGCACAGTCGGTCACACTGCTCGCTGACGGACAGCGGTACCCGATGAACCCCGCCGGCGCGGAGCGCCACGGCTGGTGGACAGCCGCCGATGCTCCCGCCGAGGGGGAGGTGGACTACGGTTACCTCCTCGACGGGGAAACCACGCCGCTGCCGGACCCCCGGTCCCGGCGGCAGCCCGAGGGCGTGCACTCGCTCTCACGGACGTTCGACCCGACCAGCCACACGTGGGCAGACGGCCAGTGGGAGGGACGCGCGCTGCAGGGCGCCGTGATCTACGAGCTGCACCTGGGCACCTTCACGCCCGAAGGAACCCTTGATGCGGCCGCCGACAAGCTGGACTACCTTGCCGGGCTTGGGGTCGACTTCGTGGAACTGCTGCCCGTCAACGGATTCAACGGCACCCACAACTGGGGCTACGACGGCGTGCTCTGGTACGCCGTGCACGAGGGCTACGGCGGCCCCGCCGCTTACCAGCGCTTCGTTGACGCGGCCCACGCCGCCGGGCTCGGTGTCATCCAGGACGTCGTGTACAACCACCTCGGCCCGAGCGGGAACTACCTGCCGAAGTTCGGTCCGTACCTCAAATCGGGGGAGGGCAACACGTGGGGTGACTCCGTGAACCTGGACGGCCCCGGCTCCGATGACGTGCGCCGCTACATCCTGGACAACGCCGCCATGTGGCTCCGCGACTA
>JAODMA010000266.1 GCA_025464545.1 Arthrobacter sp.
CTCGGGTTTGTTCAGGAAGACCTGCAGCTGGAGGCCGCCGGGAATCCGTGGGAGGGAGTCTTCCAGTGTTGTTGCGATGGCGAAGTTTTCGGCGGCTCCCCCGCCGTCGCCGGCGGAATGGGTCCCCACTCCAAAGTTGCCGCTGATCCAGGGTCCGCCCGAGTCGCCGCCGCTGGACTGGACATCCTTGGACAGGAACCCACGGAACGCCCGGAGGTCGGCCGGATCAGGGGTGGTCCCACCGACGACATAGATGCCCAGCTCCTGCACCGTGCCGCAGGACCAGCCGGTGGTCCGTCCGGAGCGGCACACGTGCTGGCCCGGGAACGGGGCAACCGATCCAATGATTTTGACGGCAGTGACCGCAGGGTCGACTGAGTTGCCGGCGGCCCACATCGTTGCAGCCGGCTGGACATCCAGGGTCTTTCGGAGTGATTCAATGACCGCGATGTCAGTTCCGACATTGCCTGGGCTGTTCTCGTCGCCCGTAATCCAGGAGCTCCCGTCCCCACCGAACTGGTTGAATCCGAAGATGCCGAGTGCCGGGTAGGGCGGAGCCGGAGGGGTCGTTGATCCGGACGCCGGGGCCGAGCTTCGCGGCTCGACGCTTGTGGTCTTGGCGTTGCCGTCCTGGGCGCAGTGTCCCGCGGTCAGCACCACAGGCTTGCCGGCGGGATTGAAGGCGCCGAATCCGACTGAGCAGGTGGCATTCGCGTCGGTGACGTATCCCTGTCCGCCGAAGATCTCCTCCTCGGTAGCAATGGGCGAGCCTTGTTCCAGCGCAACGTTCGCGTAGCGGGCGACGAAGTCGGCCGGAGATACGTTCCCGCGGCGCGCTGTTGCCGTCGGTGCCCGCTGCGGAACGGCGCCCCCGGCGAGGATTCTTGCCGCTGACCGACCGGTTTCGGCAGTGTTCTCGCCGCCGGTGCGGACGATGAAGCGGCCGTCCGAGTAGGCGACGGCCTGGAGCCCGGCAGTGCCGACCTCCCGGACGAAGGCCTCGAACAGCTGCTCCGTGCTGGAGGCCACGAGCTCGGCGGCCGAACTGGCCTCCGACGGTGCTGCCGGGGCCAGGGGTGTTTCGGAAGGAGCGGGGTTGGTTGCCCGGACGGCCGAGGGAGCCGCAAGCACGAAGTCCGCCGGACCAGCCTGGTTCAACTCGTCCACCCGGGACTGCAGTTCGGTTCCGGCGCCTTCGACGACGATCCTGCCGTCGTTCAGCCTCACCGCTACGTAGCCCGGGAGGATTTGCAGGGACGGCAGCGCGTCGGCGGCTCGCCTGGCTAGTTCGCCCGCGGCGTTGAATTCCCCTAGCGTCATGCCGAGATCCCGCAGGACGGCCTGCGCGAGACCGGCCTCGCTGGGGACCGGAGTTCCTGGCGACGCCACAGACGCCGCCGTCGCCGGTTCCGGGTCCCCCTCGGCGAGCGCCGGAACGGCGAAAAACGAGCCGGTGAGGGCGAGGGCGGCAGCCGACACTGCCCGCAGGGCCAGCTGAATTTTCGGAGTCTTCACCCGGCTACCTTATCTGCCCAGTTGGGCCCGGATGGCCGCAAGCTCCCCTTCCGTCACGCCGTTACGTCGGAGAAACTCCTCCGTCTTCAGGGCACGGAGGAACCCGAGCAGGCTTTCTCCGCGCTCCTCGAGCAGGGGCCGCAACACTTCTTCCGGCAGGTAGCGTTCGTGGGGATGAGGGGTGGCCGACCACCGCCGGTACTCATTAATGCCCTGCATTGCGCGCTGATAGCCGCGGACAATCGCCCTCTCGCTGTCTCCGATGAGATCCTGGAGCATGGCGGAGATCATCCCGCTGCGGTCCCGTCCTGCCGAACAATGGATCACGACGCCGCCGTGCGCTGCCGCGACCGCTTTGAACACCACCGCCAACCTGTCGGGGAAGATCCGGGCGTTGTCCGCATAGGACGCGGGATTGTTCAGGTACGGACCGCAGAGCTGCCGGAACTCGCTGTTGCCTGCCTCCTCCGTGGGAGCCAGCACGACGTCGAACGCCGCCAGCGCCGCCGCGCTCACCGGCGGGTCGGTGTCCCGGCCCTCCCGCTCCTCCGCGTTTCGAAGGTCGATAACTGTACGGACGCCCGCGTCGAAGGCCTGCTGCCAGCCGGCTTCGGTGAGCCACTCCCGGCGGCCCATGCGGAAAACGCCGCCCGCAACGTGCCAGGCGTTGACCGCTCCGTCCCACTGCACAGGCTGCCCGGATTCTTCCATTCCGCCAGCTAATCACAGGCAGCCGGGTAGAGGGCGTCGGAAAAACAAAGTAGCCGGGCCGGATACGCACCGCGACAAACGAGTATTGGCCACCGTGTCCGGCCCGTGCCCCCGCGGGTACTGTGGCCGCATGACTGTCCGGGGCGCGCACGGCAGGTACGCTCCGGTGCTCTCTCCGCCAGCGGGGTTCCCGGGAGACACCGCTGGCCGCCGCCGATCGGTGCGCCGCTGGACTCTCCCGACGGACCGGATTCAAAGGGGACTCACTCATGAACCACATGTCATTCGGGCGCTGGCCGGCGCGTTTCGCGGCCGCCGGGGCCGCGATCGCGCTGGCGGCCGGTGCCACCGCCGCGCCCGCAACCGCCGCACCTGCCAACCCGCCGGCTCCCGCGCCCGTCTATATCGCCCTGGGCGACTCCTACGCTGCCGGCACAGGCGGCGGGGCATACATCGTGCCCCCGGCCGGCCTCCCGGCTGAGTGCCTGCAGACCGCGGCTGCCTATCCGGTTCTCCGCAATGCCACGCTTAACCTGGGCTGCGCTGGCGCCACGACCGTTGATGTGGCCGCCGTGGCTGATCGGTACGCCACGGCTCTGAAGAGTGCCAGGGTGGTCACCGTAACGGTCGGAGGGAACGACGTCGACGCGGTCCAGGCCGCCGTCGCATGTACCGTCTCGCCCGGCTCGGCTGCCTGCAATGCCGCCCTGTACAACTCCGTGGCGGTGAAGCTTCGCGAGTTGCCCGGCAAGATCAAGGCCATGCTGGACACCGTCAAGAAAAAGGCGCCCCAGGCCCGGATTGTACTGACCGGGTATCCCCGGCTCTTCACCGTCAGCACCGCGTTAACGGCCGAGCAGAATCAGACAGCCAGGATGATGAATGCGTCCGCCGACCTGCTCAACGCCACGATCGGCTACTCGGCACTCGTGAACAGAGTTAAGTATGTCGGCGTCACGGAGCAGTTCGCCGGCCACGGAATCGGTTCCGCTGATCCGTGGATTGTGGCGCCGTGCAATCTGCTGGTCCCTTGCAGCACGAATCCGTTTGATCCCTTCCATCCCACGGCTACCGGCTATTCCAAGGGCTACGCCGCCGCGCTGGCGGCGGCACGGATCCCCTAGCCCGGTCGCAGCGGTAGGAGCACGCCCCACCGCGGCCTGGCCCCGTACTTGCCGGTCAGGGTGATGGGTTCAAGGAAAGTCGCTCCACCAGCCTAGGACCGTCCGGCGCCGCACCGTAGGCTGGGAAAGTTCACCGCCGGATGACGCCGGATAACACGGGCATGCCGACGGACCGCAGCAGCGCAGCCAGCGAGGGAGTTGACGTGTCAGGACCTAATCCGGATCCGCAGGACGACAAGATCACAGGCCTGGAACCCGGCGGCGGTGTCCCTCCCGGTGAGACACCGCCCGGGGAAGGCTCCGTGGCAGGCACGCACGAGCCCATTCAGCGCGGATCCGGAAAAGGCGTGCAGGTCTTCTGGATCGCGGCCATCATGGGTGGCGTCCTGCTGTTCCTGCTCTACTTCATCGGCTACATCGTGGGCCTGCTCTAGCTGGAAGGCCGGGCTAGTCGGTCCAGTCGAAGAAGCCCTTGCCCGTCTTGCGGCCCAGCTCGCCGCGGGCCACTTTGTCGCGCAGGATCTGCGGCGGCGCAAAGCGCTCACCCAGGGTGGAGGTGAGGTATTCGGCGATGCCCAGGCGGACGTCGAGGCCCACGATATCCGTGGTCCGCAACGGGCCGGTGGGGTGCTTGTAGCCAAGCACCATGGCGTTGTCGATGTCCTCAGCCGAGGCCACGCCTTCTTCGACCATGCGCATCGCTTCCAGGGCGATCGCTACGCCCAGCCTTGAGGAGGCAAAGCCCGGTGTGTCCTTGACGACGACGGCGGTCTTGCCGAGTGCCGCCACCCAGCCGCGCGCTGCCTGGGCCAGTGGCTCCGACGTCTGTCCGCCGAGCACCACCTCGATCAGGGTCGAGGCCGGCACCGGGTTGAAGAAGTGCAGGCCCAGGAAGTTCTGCGGCCGCGTCAGTTCGCGGGCCAGCCCGTCGACGGACAACGAGGACGTGTTGGAGGCGAGGTAGGCGTCGGCCGCCAGGCGCTCCTCGATCCCGCGGAGCGAGGAAACCTTCAGGTCCCAGTCCTCGGGCACGGCCTCGATGACCAGCCGGCGGTCCTTGAAATCGTCGTAGTCCACCGTCACCGAGAGCCGGGAGACCATCTCGCCAAGGTTGGCGTCGGTGGCGCCGCGTTCAATGCTCTTGGCGGCCGCGGCCTCCACCCGTTGGCGGGCGGCCGCGGCGGATTCCTCGTCCCGCTCGACCACCAGGACGTCGGCCCCGTTGATCAGGAAGGCATGGGCAATGCCGGCGCCCATGCGTCCACCGCCCAGTACGCCGACGGTGGCAGGAAGGATCGCGGGGCGTACAAACTTGCTCATGTCTACTTCTTCCGCTCGGAGGTCGTGGCTGATTTCTTATCCAGGAAAGCCTGCATCCGGTCGAATTTGGCCTGGGATTCGAAGAGGATGCCCTGCGCCAGCTGGTCGATCAGCGGATGGGACTCGGCCGGTGCGTGGAATACGGACTTGGTGATCCGCACCGCCAGCGGATCCTGTCGGGCGATCCTGTCGGCAAGGGCGTGTGCAGCGTCCATCAGCCCGGGGGCCTCATGGATCTCGGTGATGAGGTTGACAGCAAGGGCCCGCTCGGCCCGAAGCACCACTCCGGCGAGCAGGATTTCCTTGGCCACAGCCTCACCCACCAGCTCCTTGAGCCGCCAACTGGCGCCGGCCGCGGCCAGAATGCCCAGCCCCGTTTCCGGGTTGCCGATCCGCACCCCCGGCGTGCCGATCCGGAAGTCCGCGGCATACGCCAGTTCGGCGCCGCCTCCCAGGCAGTAGCCGTCCAAGGCGGCGATGACCGGCAGTGGAAGCCTTGCGATCCGGAGAAAGATGGTGGAGTTGATGCCCTGCAGCGCGTCGTCGCGACGTCGTTCGCGGAGCTGGCCGATGTCCGCACCGGAAGCGAACACGCCGTCCGTGCCGGCGATGATGAGCACCTTCGGGACCCGCTCCAGGTAGGCGCAGACCACGTGGAGTTCGTCGACCATCTGCTGGTCAATGGCGTTGCGGACTTCGGGGCGGTTGAGCAGCACCACCAGCCGGTCCTCCCGCTCCTCGATCTTGAGAGTGCCGAAGTCGTCGGGGCTGAGCACCGCGCCGGCGGCGGCCGCCACTAGAACCGCTCCAGCAGCATCGCGGTACCCTGGCCCACACCGATGCACATGGTGGCGAGGCCAATGGTGGCGTCCTCGCGTTCCATCCGCCCGAGCAGCGTGATGGCGAGCCGTGATCCGCTGGATCCCAGCGGGTGTCCCAGGGAGATCGCGCCGCCGTCGCGGTTCACGATGTCCGGGTCCAGGCCGAGCCGCCGCATGCTGGCTAGTGACTGGGTGGCGAACGCTTCGTTGAGTTCGACGGCGCCCAGGTCACCAACGCTGAGCCCGGCCCTGGCCAGCACCTTCTGCGTGGCAGGGACGGGGCCGATGCCCATGATCTCCGGTTCGCAGCCCGCGGAGGCGCCGTCGATGATGCGGGCCCGGGGCGTGAGGCCGAAGCGT
>JAODMA010000268.1 GCA_025464545.1 Arthrobacter sp.
ATTCACGAGTGGCGATCAAACGGCCCTCCGGGTACATTCCGTTGCCGAGCCGCGGATCCACGGTCCCTGATCCGATCCGCAGTGACAACCCGGCCGCGGTTAGCAAACCGAATTCAATGTCCACATCGCGCCGCAGTATTTGACGGTTCTGAGCAGTGCGGCTGTCCCGTCGCTACTTCGCCGATCACCATCCCAATCCCCTGACGCCACTGGTCCTCAGAAGACATTCAGTCAAGCGCCGCGACGGATCCCAGTGCATCCCAGGCAAAGCTGGCCAGCCAGTGCGTGGACATGAAGTCGCCGCTTTCCAGCCCGGACAACCCGGCCTTCAGGAGCGGATCCAGTGCCTCGGACAGCACGCCCGCAGCAGCGGAAGCCTCAGGGCTTCCGGACCCTCGAAGCGTTGCGATGATCCGCGCCACCTGGCCCGCCCGGGTCAGGTTCAGCCCGTGCAGATGCACCAGGTAGCCGTCGGTCTCGTCCGTCACCTGGACCGGCTGCAGAATGCGCGATTCCGCGGACAGACCCGGCAGGAACCCGGCGAACCAGGCGGCGAACTCGTCCGCGGGAAGAACGCGGCGCATCAAGTCGGCCTCGCTGAAGCCCGCGGAGAGGAAGTCCTGGCCGCTGATCTCCCAGTCCCCCGGCCAGCCGCGGTCGTTGCCGAACCAGTCCCTGGCCGCGGCCTCGCAGGCCTCAGCAGCATCGGTGCGCCCGAGGGAACGGAAGGCATCGAGTATGTAGCCCACCCCGAACGCGGCATTGGTGTGCAGCCCGTGCCGGACCGGGTACTGCGCCTTGGCCATCCACGCGATGCTGAGCTCGGTCACCGCATCCACCAGCGGCTCTAAAGCAGTGCCCCACTCGCGGATCTCCGCATCATGGGAGGTGGAGCAGGTGGCGGCCAGCCGCATCACCCAGGCCCACCCGTACGGCCGCTCCCAGGACGGGTTGGCCAGCAGGTAATCCCGCTCCACTTCCAGCTTGGCCGGAGTCAGGTTGGCGCCCAGCGCTTCCCGGAGCGACGCGGCGGTGGCGCCATCCACCCCAGCCGCAGTGCCGCCGTCAGGCGCCCCCTGCTGGGGTGACGCCGAAGCAGCACCAACGGAAGCTCCCAGCAAGCTGGCCCCTAGCCAGTGCATGTGCACACAGGAGTGCCAGTCGAAGGAGGTGTAGAACGCGGGGTGGATCTGCTCCGGGAGGGGCCGGTCGTCGGCGGAATCCTGGGTGTGGTGCGCCGAGTGCGGGAAGGGCTCGTGAAGGTTTCCCAGCACCACGGCCGCGTAGTCCGGGGCTGCCTGTGCGCGAAGATCGTTGTCCATCTTGCTCCTTTGGAAAGAAATTTTAGTGGAAGGCCAGGAAGTACATCAGCCCGATGTTGACCGCCAGCAACGGAATGGCGGTGCCAGCCTGGGCTGTGATGACGCCGTATTTGTTCTTCATTTCCAGCAGCGCGGACGGCACCAAGTTGAAGTTGGCGGCCATGGGGGTGCACAGCGTGCCGCAGAAGCCGACCAGCATGCCGATGGCGAAGACGATTGCGGGGTCGCCGTGGAAGGTCTCCACCAGGACGGGCCAGCCGATGGCCGCCGTCATGATGGGGAACGCGGCGAACCCGTTGCCCATCAGCACGGTGAAGAGGAACATGCCCAGACAGTAGACCACCACGCCGGCGATCAGCGAGCCCTTGGGCAGCAGCCCGGAGGCCAGCGTGCCGACGGCCGTGCCCACGCCGGCCTTGGTGAAGAGGATGCCCAGCGTGGTGAGCATCTGCGGCAGAAGTGCGGCCCAGCCGATGGATTCGAGGATCCGGCGGCTTTCGAAAATGGGCGTGGCCGGGTTCTTGGGCTTGAGGATGACCAGGGCGACGACGACGGCGGCCACTGCGCCGATGGCCAGGGCAACCAGCGTGGTGTTCTTGGGGTCCAGCAGCGGAGTGCCGCCGATCACCAGCACAGGCGCTGCGAGCACCAGGATTACAGTGACCAGGGGCAGCGTCAGTGCCGGGATGAAGAGCTTGTTGCCGAAGCGCTTGGCGTAGGATTCCCGCTCGGGCCCGGTGGAGGTGCGGTGCTTACCCTGGCCCAGCAGGCCGGTGGACGCCAGCACCACCAGGACCAGGACGGCGATGCCCAGGATCCAGCCCGGTGCGGTGCCGGCCTGGACCCAGGTGCTGTAGAAGAAGCACAGGCCCAGCAGGCCCCAGAAGGCGGAACTTCCCCAGCGGCGGGGGTGAGTGGTGTCGGCGGCAATCAGTGATGCCCATGCGAGGAACAGAATGCCGATCAGCCAATAAACGGCTTCAACGTTGATCATTTGGCTTCTCCTGCAAATTCAATCCGGGCGGTGAGCTCGTATTCGCGGTATTCCTTGTCCAGCTGCTTGTCCAGGCGCAGGAGCCGGAAGCCGTGGATGAGGAAGGCCGCGATGGCGGTGGGGATGGCCCAGAGGGCCAGCTGGAGCGGTTCCAGGTGCAGGTGGTACGTGGTGTCCACGAACGTAGTGATCAGCAGGATGGAGCCGACGGCCACGAACACGTCCTCACCGAAGAACACGCCCACGTTGTCCGCGGCGGCGGAGTGGCCCTTGATCTTCTCGCTGATCTTTTCCGGCACGTGCCCGTAGCGGCGCAGGGCTGCACCCTCTGCCATGGGGAACACCAGCGGACGGACGGTCTGGGCATGGCCGCCGATGCTGTTCAGGCCCACGGCCGCGGTCAGCTGGCGGACGGCCAGGTAGCCGATGAGGACGCGGCCAGCCGTGAGCTTGGCGAGCCGGCCAATAAGGACCTTGGCCTGCTCCTGCAGCCCGAAGAACTCGATGATGCCCACCACCGGCAGCACCGCCACGAAGATGGTGACCGAGCGGCTGCTGGCGAAGCCGGTGCCGAATGAGTCAAGGATCTGCGCGGGGTTCATGCCGCCCAGCAGCGCGGTAACGATGCCGGCGACAGTGACGACAATCAGGGGGTTCAGGCGGATGGCGAAGCCGATGATCACCAGCAGCACCCCGATGAGTACAAGCATGACTATCCCTTCCCAGGGGACCCGTAATGGGTCTGCGAAAGTGGGGGCCGGCGCCGCTGTGCCCTTGTCGGTTGGTGGGGCGGCGCCGAGGGGCGGGAGCCCCGATCACGTGGCGCTGCAGGGCTAAGTGAGCTGCATAACAACGGTGTGATCTGAAGCATAGCTTTTTGTTCAACAATTCTGCAACCTCCCGTTTTGGGGAGGGGTGGGTTAGCGGCCGACGGCGTCGAGCAATTGCGCTTCAGCGCAGTCCAAGTAGGCGACCAGGAAGTCTGCTGCCGCGGCCCGGTCCCCGGAGTCCAGGAGTTCCACGATTTTGGCGTTGTGCTCCACATAAGGCTCATGGAAGGCAGGATTGGCCGCCATGGAGTGGAACACTAGACGCATTTCGGCCAGGACCTGGTCCATCAGGTTGTTGAGCCGCTCGCTTCCGGCGCGGTCCACGATGGCGCGGTGGAAGTCCTGATTGGCGCTGGCCATGCCCGGGATGTCGCCCTCGGCCGCTGCTGCCCTGGCGGCCGTGATGATCCCCGTCAGGGTCTCCATCGGGGCATCCCCGGACCACAGCACCGCCGCCGGCTCCAGGAACCGGCGGACGCGGTAGATCTCGCGGATGTCGTCCGCCGTGGGGTGGGCCACGAACACGCCGCGGTTGGGGATGCGCGTGACGATGTGCTCGGCATGGAGCGCCGTAAATGCCTCCCGCAGGGTATTGCGGGACACGCCAAGGGCCTCGCGGAGGGCTTCCTCCGCGAGCTTGGATCCGGGCTTGAGCTGGCCGGCTGCGATGCGGCTGCGGAGCTGCGCGGCCACCCAGAGACCCGTTTCGGCGTGCTTTGTGGTCCTGGCCTGGGCTTGCAGATCCGCCAGAACCTCGTCAAACGTCATGGCACCACGATATCGGCCCGGACCGCAGGGAAACTCCAGCACGCCGATTACCATCCCCGCCGGTTCAGCCGATGGTGGCGAGCATCTGGCCGGCGGCGACGGCGTCTCCGGCCGCAGCATATTGCTCACCCAGGGTGCCGGCACGGTGGGCGGCAACGGCAGTCTCCATTTTCATGGCTTCGAGCACCAGTACGGTCTCCCCTTCCTCGACAGTAGCGCCCGGCTCAGCCAGCCACTTGACCACGGTGCCGGCCATAGTGGCAAGGAGGTCGCCGTCGTTCTTCTCCACGGCGGCCTCCCCCTTCCAGAGCCGGGAGCCTGCACCACCAGCAGAGCCGGGCCTAGAGCTGCGTTGT
>JAODMA010000309.1 GCA_025464545.1 Arthrobacter sp.
GCGTCGAAGCTGGGGGTCTCGGCGACGCGGCGGTCTTCGGCGTCGTCCTGGATTTCGTCCTGGCGGGCCAGTACCCAGGTGCGGTAGATGATGCCGAGCATGAAGGCGGTGACCGCAAAGGAGATCACGATCGACGTCAGGATCAGCGCCTGCGGCAGCGGGTCGTTGTAGTCCCCCGGGTTGATGTCCTTGTTGAACAGCGGGGCGAGCCCGGCGTAGCCGCCGGTGGCGAGGATCAGGAGGTTGGTGGCGTTCGCCAGCAGCATCAGGCCGAGCAGAACCCGGGTGAGGCTGCGCTCCAGGATCAGGTAAATGCCGCAGGCGTACAGCGCGCCCATGACCGTCAGCAGGGTCAGATTGACGCTCATGCTTCCCTCCTGGCGGTGGAGCCGATGGCTTCAGCGGGGACCCCGCCGGTTTCCTCGTCCTCGGACGCCGCTCCCGGATGTTTTTCAAAGTGCTCATCGATTTCCGCGCCGAGGCTGCGCAGCACGTCCAGCACCAGCCCGACGACGACGATGTAGACGCCAATGTCGAAAAGGGTCGAGGTGACGAATTTGATGTCCCCGAAGACCGGCAGCCAGAGCTCGATGATGGCGCTCTGGAACACCTGGCCGCCGAGCAGCAGGGGCGCGACCCCGGAGGCGGCCGCCGTGGCGAGGCCGATGCCGAGCAGGGCACCGGCGCTGACCGGCGTGGCTTCGCGCAGCTCGAAGCGGCCTCCGGCGAGGTAGCGCATGGTGAGGGCCAGGCCGGCGGTGAGCCCGCCGGAGAAGCCTCCGCCGGGGAGGTTGTGGCCGGCCAGGAGCAGGTAGACCGAAAACACGATCATGGTGTGGAAGACCAGCCGGGTGACAACTTCGAAGATGATCGAGCGCCGCTCCGGCGCCAGGGTCCGGCCCGCCACCAGCCAGGCGTCGCGGCTGGAGGCCGCAAAACGGCGGCTCATGGCCAGGGCGGCATCGTCACGGGTGTTGCCGCGTGCCCCGCGGTGGCGGCCCACGGTTCCTTCGGCGACGGTGGAGGACGCCCTGATGCCGTCACCTCGGCCGCGGACGAAGATGAGGCTGGCGACCCCGGTGGCCGCCAGGGCGAGCACGGAGATTTCACCGAAGGTGTCCCACGCACGGATATCCACCAGCGTGACGTTGACGATGTTCAGCCCTCCGCCGCCCTCGTAGGCCAGCCCGGGGAACTCGAGCGAGACCGGATTGGCCACGCGGGCGCCCAGGGCGTAGATCGCGGCGTAGACCATGGTGATACCGAACGCGACGCCTATGATGACCCGGACAACCCGGTATCTGCCGCCCGTACGGTCCCGCAGCTCGGGAGGCAGGCTCCGCATGGCGAGGACAAACGCCACGAGGATGATGGTTTCCACCAGCATCTGGGTCAAGGCCAGGTCCGGGGCGCCCTGCAGTGCGAACATCAGGGCGATGCCGTAGCCCGTGACGGAGACCATCAGCACGGCGAGGAAGCGCTTGTTGGCACGCACAGCGGCGAAGGCTCCGATCACGATCCCGGCACCAACCACCAGCTGCAGCGGGGAGTTCGGATCGATGAAGTACAGGTCCTCCGGCAGCGGCTTGCCCGCCGCGAGCAGCGCAGTAAGCGGGAGGACGAATGCCACGGTCAGGATGACGGAGAGGTAGAAGAACAGGGATCCTCGCTGGGTCCGGCCGGTGACCCAGACGGCGGCGTCGTCGAGGGCCCCGATTGCCAGCTGGTAGCTGCGGTCTCCGTCGATCCAGCCGGGGACCAAACTCTGGAGACGGGCCACGGCATTGCGGCCGTAGAACATGGCCAGGCCGAAGACGAACGTGACCGACGTCAGGCCCAGCGCCGGCGTCAAGCCGTGCCACAGCGCCAGGTGGCCCGCGGCGTCCGCAGCAGGTCCGCCGGCGGCTGAACCGTCGACGAACAGAGCGGCGTAGGGCTGGATCCAGCCGTCCACGGGGTCCGGCCAGACGCCGTAGACGATGGTCAGCAGGCTCAGCACAGCCGGGGCGGCGAGGAACGCCGGTTTGATTGGTTTGAAAGCGGTGGCCTCGACGCCGGGCTTCACCGCGAAGGCGCCCCACATAAAGCGGGCACTATAGGCGAACGTCAGAATGGAGCCGAGCACGAGGCCGGCCAGGAGCACCGGACCCCACGGGCCCGCTGCCGGACCGGTGCCGTAGTGGACGAAAGCCTCGAAAACGGACTCCTTCGCCACGAACCCGGCGAGCGGCGGAATGCCGGCCATGGACGCGGCGCCGATCGCGGCCACGATGGCCAGCGCCCGCGCGGAGCCGTAGACGCCGGAGAGCTTTCGGATATCGCGGGTCCCGGCCTGGTGGTCGATGATGCCCACCACCAGGAAGAGTGTGGCCTTAAAGAGTCCGTGTGCCAGCAGCAGCGCCAGGCCGGCCAGGGCGGCGTCTGGTTTGCCCAGCCCTACGACCATGGTCAGGAAGCCGAGCTGGCTGACGGTGCCGTAGGCGAGGATGAGCTTGATGTCGGTCTGGCGCAGCGCGCGGTACCCGCCGACCAGCATCGTGGCCAGGCCCAGGCCCAGGACCACGGGCAGCCAGAACGTCGTTTCCGCGAACCCAGGGGCCAGCCGTGCCACGAGGTAGATGCCGGCTTTCACCATGGCGGCGGCGTGCAGGTACGCGCTGACCGGCGTCGGGGCGGCCATAGCGCCCGGTAGCCAGAAATGGAAGGGGACGAGTGCCGATTTGGTGATGGCACCGATCAGAATCAGTACGACGGCGGTGCCCACCGCAGCGCCGTCGGGTCCCGTAACCAGCGCCGGTGCCTGCTCCAGGATTCCTGAGATCCGGTAGGTTCCGGCGCTGAAGCCCAGCATGATCAGGCCCACGAGCATCGCCAGACCGCCAGCAGTGGTCACGATCAGGGCCTGCAAAGCCGAGCGGCGTGCGGACAACCGGGTCCGTGCATAACCGATGAGCAGATACGACAGGACAGTGGTCAGTTCCCAGAAGATGAACATCAGGTGCAGGTCGTCCTCAGCGACGAGCCCGAACTTCGCAACAGCGTAGGCCAGCAGCTTCGCGCCGAAGCCTCCGAGGTAATCATCCTTGGTTTTGAAATACCGGGCGCTGT
>JAODMA010000311.1 GCA_025464545.1 Arthrobacter sp.
CGCCCAGCACGTCTGGAACCGGTTGGTACCGGCCGGATTCCCCCTTAACGGCCTCCGGCCGCCGTCCCGCCACTGCCCCGTCAGTCCGGGAAGGGCGGCACGGCGGCCGGAAGGCAGCGCTGCTAGACGGCGTCGTGATCCGTCTCGAGGATCTGGACGAGGCGCTCGAGGGCGGCGTCGGCGCCCTCACCCTCGGCACGCAACACCACGACCTCGCCGTGCGATGCGCCCAGGCTCATCAGGGACAGGATGCTGGCGGCGTCCATGGCCTCGTCCTCTGGTTCGCCCAACCGGGCGATGGTGATTTCGAGATCGAACTCGCCTGCAGCCTCGGCAAAGATGGCGGCCGGGCGGGCGTGCAGCCCAACGCGGCTGGCAATGGTGGCGTTACGTTCGGTCATTTCTGCTCCTTGAATATCAAAAAAGGAATGTCAGCCGGGGTCGGCTCGGAAAGGATTTTCCTGGACCGGTTCAGACGGTTACGGGAACCGGTTCAACCGTATCAACGGTCTTCTTGACTGCCCAGCGCTTGAGGGCGATCACGGACAGTGCGGTGATGACGGTGCCCACCGCGATGGAGACGACGAACATCAGGAAGTTGTCGATCGCGAAGAACACGAAGAGCCCGCCGTGGGGAGCCTTCGATCCGACGCCGGCTGCCATCGAGATTGCCCCGGTCACGGCCCCGCCGAGCATGCTGGCGGGGATGACGCGGAGCGGATCGGCGGCTGCGAACGGGATGGCGCCTTCGGAGATGAAGGAGGCTCCCAGCAGCCAGGCGGCCTTGCCGTTTTCCTGCTCGGCCAGGCTGAAGAGCTTCTTGTTCAGCACCGTCGAAGCGAGTGCCATGGCCAGCGGCGGAACCATGCCCGCGGCCATGACCGCTGCCATGATCTGCCACGGGGCCTGGTTGTCCAGGGAGGCGGCACCGAGACCGGCGACAGCGAAGGCGTAGGCAACCTTATTGACCGGTCCGCCGAGGTCGAAGCACATCATCAGGCCCAGGATGATACCGAGGACGATTGCGCCTGCGCCGGTGAGCCCGGACAGGAAGCCGTTCAGGCCGTTCGTGAGCCACACGATCGGGGCTCCGAGGATCAGGAACATCAGGCCCGAGGCGACGATCGAGGCTACGAGCGGGATGATCACCACCGGCATCAGGCCGCGTAGCCAGCGGGGGACCTGGATCCCGCCGATGACGTGTGCGACGTAGCCCGCGAGCAGACCGCCGACGATGCCGCCGAGGAAGCCGGCGCCCATGAAGCCGGCAACCGCACCGGCAACGAAGCCGGGGGCGATACCGGGACGGTCGGCGATCGCGTAGGCGATGTAGCCGGCCAGCGCCGGTACCAGGAAGCCCAGCGAGAGGGCGCCGATCTTGAACAGCACCGCGCCGAGGTAGGCGCCCAACGGGCCCCAGGCGTTGTCAGGGTACTGGGTGGGCAGGTTGAAGATGCTGTTTTCCACAACAATGGCGTCGGCGAACTGGGTGATCAGGTAGCCGCCCATCAGGAAGCCAAGGGCGATCAGCAGACCGCCGCCGGCAACGAACGGGATCATGTAGCTGACACCGGTGAGCAGGGCCTTCTTGAGCTTCTGCCCGATGTGCTCGCCCTTTTCCTGGGCCTCCTGATCGGCCTGCTCCTCGGCACCGAAGTGCGGGACGCGGCGGGCGTGGGGGTTGTCCGCGGCGGCCAGGGCCTCCTGGACCATCTTGTCCGGCTCGTCAATGCCGCGCTTGACCGGGGCGTTGATGACCGGCTTGCCGGCGAAGCGCTCCTTGCCGCGGACATCGACGTCCACTGCGAAGATCACGGCGTCGGCCGCGGCGATGACCGCTGGGTCCAGAGCCTTGGCCCCGGAAGAACCCTGGGTCTCGACTTGGAGATCCACGCCGGCTTCCTTGGCCGCAGCCACCAGCGAATCGGCGGCCATGTAGGTGTGTGCGATGCCGGTAGGGCAGGCGGTAACGGCCACGAGGCGCTTGGGTCGACCGGGCCTGCCCGCGTCCCCGGTGTCAGGGGCCGCTGCCACGGCGGCGGCGGCCGGAGCCGCGGCGGAGTGGGCAGCGGGCTTGTCGGCCAGCGCGCCCTCGACCAGTTGGACAATCTCGGCTTCCGAGCCGGCCGCGCGCAGTGCGGCAGTGAAGTCCTTTTTGATCAACGACCGGGCAAGCTTGGACAGGAGCTTGAGGTGCTCCTGGTCCGCGCCTTCCGGGGCGGCGATGAAGAAAATCAGGTCAGCGGGGCCGTCCTTGGCGCCGAAATCCACCGGTTGGGACAGCCGTGCCATGGCCAGGGTAGGTTCCGTGACCGCCGTCGAACGGCAATGCGGGATCGCGATGCCGCCGGGGACGCCGGTCGCGGTCTTCTGTTCCCGGGCGAACGCGTCCGCGAAGAGACCTTCAACCTCGGTGGCGCGTCCGTTGGCGGCAACTTTGCTGGCGAGGTGCCGGATCACATGCTCGGGCGAGCTGCCCAGGTTCTGGTCGAGCTCGACCAGTTCGGTAGTAATGAGCTGAGTCACTGTCAATCCTTCCGGAGGGCCGTGATGGTTACGGCATCAGGGGTGGTTTGGTGGACTGCCGGGACAGTGGAGCCCGGCAGGGAAGCGGCGGCGGCACCATGGGCCACAGCCTGACGCAGACAATCGACCGGGGCGTCGCCCTGGCTGGAAGCGAGCAGGTAGCCGGCGAGCGAGGAATCGCCCGCGCCGACAGTGCTGACCGCGGAAACCGGCGGATGCGTGGCAAGCCACGCGCCGTCGGCCGTCACAAGCACCGCACCCTTGGAGCCGAGGGTCGCCAGCACTGCACCCACGCCGGAACGCACGACGGCGGCGGCAGCCTCCGCGGCGGCCTCCGGGTCGGCTTCGAGTTCCTCAGCGGACTTGTGCGTGGCGAATCCGGCTGCGGCTGCCAGTTCCGCCAGTTCCTCGGCATTGGGTTTCAACAGATCAGGTTTCCCGGCGGCGTCGCCGGAGATGGCGGCGGCAAGTGGTTCGCCTGAGGAGTCGACGGCGATGCGCGGGGCATCGGTCCCGTCATGGATGGACCGTAGCCGCCGCGTGACGGTGGCGTAGAAGTCGGCCGGGACTCCTGGTGGGAGCGAGCCGGCCAGGACAACCCAACTGGCGCCGCGGGAGTGGTCCAGGAGCAGCCCGATCAGGGCCTCCTGCTGGTCCACGCTCAGCACCGGGCCGGGTTCGTTGATTTTCGTCGTGACGCCGCCGGGCTCGGTAAGCGCCACGTTGCTGCGCAGCGGCTCGCCGATGGGGAGGGCCGCGAACGGGACGTCGCCGTCCCGCAGCCCCGCCAGGACCGGATCAGCCTCGGCCCCGGGCAGCACGGCGATGGTCTTCAGCCCGGAGGCGACCAGGGCGCGGGAGACGTTGACCCCCTTGCCTCCGGACTCCTGCCGGACGGAGACGGCACGCTGGACCTCGCCGCGGAGCAAGGGGCCCGGCAGGGCGACGGTACGGTCCAGGCTGGGGTTGGCGGTCAGGGTGACAATCATGCGACCACCACCTCGACTCCGGCCTCGGCAAGCGCGTCGGCGAGGGCCTGGCTTGGTTTCGTGTCAGTGATCAAGGTGTCCAGATCTTT
>JAODMA010000319.1 GCA_025464545.1 Arthrobacter sp.
GCCGTCAGTTCGGGTGGACCGACGCGCTATTGCGTTTGCTGCAGCGGCGGTGCGGTCCACTGGCCGGTCAGCGCTTCGTCTTTCGGCCAGTAGAGGCGCATGGCCATCATGAACGGTGCTGGGGCAGCATCGGGGAGTTGACCAGGTAGCGGTCCAGTGGATTGGCCACAAGCAGGCTTTCCGGCAGCTCGTACATGGTCAGGGACCAGAACGCGTTGACGGGCGGCAGCCCGCCCGGCGCGAAACGCAGTGCGTAGCGGCTGGCGCCGTCCAGGGGCTGCCCACCGGCATCGGCGCTGTAGATCGGGTACATGGCTTCGGCTTTGGAATTGCCGTAGATGCCCAGCAGCGCCGCCGCCATGCGGTAAAGGTAGTTGTTCTGCAGGAACTCCCGGGTGCCGAACATCTGTCCGGAGGTCAACTCTCCCGCGTCGATGCGCTTTTTCAGCTCGGCGAAGTCCTTCCAGGCGTCCTCGATGCCATGCTCGAGAGCCTTCCTGATGCCGGGGTCCAGCTTGTCGAACTCGATTATCTGGCCGGGGACGATGCCGATCTTGGCAAAACGCGCCTTCAACTCCACTTCAGTCGGGTGCGTGGGACAGAACTGGAGGAGGAAGTTCTGGAGGTTGAACATTTCCAGTGAGGTCTTCTCCTCTTCGGGCGTCAGCGGCTTCGGGAAGTCGACGGGCGGCGCGGGCGGGGCCGGGGGCTGCCCAAGAAACGCCGAGAGAGGCTGCGCCTTGTAGCCGGACTGGATCTGCTTGACGTTATCCAGGTCTCCCGGGTTGAACAGCTGGGTGCGGTAGCCTGCGAGCACAAGCTCCGTTTCGGAATGGAACACCTTGGTGATGCCCTCCGGCGTCTCGCCCCGCCAGCTAGGGCCGGCGACCAGGAAGCTGCCGCCGTCGTTGCCGGTCGAGCGGCTGCCGATATAACCGAAATTGAATGTGTAGAGGTCGATCAGCTGGATGCTGAAGTACCGTTCCTCGTCGATCGGCGGGACGGTGAGCACCATCGGTTCGGCGCGCAAATCCAGTCCGATGAACGAATAGGGGGTGTCCGAGTTCGGCGTCTGGATCGCCTTGTCCTCGGGTGTATACACCCGAGGTGTGTTGACAAGCTGGTTCCAGGGCGCTTTGAACTCCGGGCTGCCGCGATTAACGAAATACGCGTACAGGATGCGGTAGTTATCCACCATCGGGAAGCCGTAGACATAGGCCTCCTTGGCGATGGCGCGGGCTTCAGCGGCGGTCACGGGTTCTTCTGCCATGGCGGCTGCTCCTCAGTAGTGACGGAAAGACAAATAGTCCGGTTGCTCCCCCCGCTGGCTCTTCCCTTCCTTTCTGTCCGGAATGGCGCCAATGAAGACCCCGCCCGATGCGCCGGGACGCTGGACATCGCTCATATCGCTCATTCTTATGAGACCGAGACAACGCCGGGCGGAGCCCATTTCTGCTCTACGATCTCGGGACCTGGCAGGTACGTTCGCAGGATCAGCATGAAGGATCCATTCATCGGGCCGGGCAGCCAGTTGGCTTCCTTGTCCTTGCCGGGTGAACCGCACTGGATATGGATAGTGAGGCCGCCGTCGCTGTCCTCTTGCAGGTCCGGGGTACGGTTACCGATGGAATAGCGGTTGAGGGGGTTATCGACGAGATTGTAGGTCGGGTCATAAATGGTGAGGGACCAGAAGGCGTTGACCTGAGGCAACTGGCCGGGTGGAAAGCGCAATGTGTATTGCCTGGTCCCGTCGAAGGCCTGCCCCGCAGAGTCTAGGGTGGTGTTGAAGTAGACGGCCTCTTCGGGGTCGTTGGCGACGATGCCGCCGAGGCACTGCACTGCACCACGGAGCAGGAAGTCGTCAACCAGACCGGCCCGGCCCATTGCCGACGGCGGAATATTCCAGCCGTTGACCCGTTTCCCGAGATCGCCTGACCGTACCACCTCGTTCAACAACGCACGTCCGTCCACCGACGCCCGCGCCAAACCGCGCCTTGTACCGTCATCCATTTTCTCGGGATCGCCCCCTGGGCCGATCCCCAGCCGGCCGAACAGGTCCACCAGTTCGGCCAGCCTGCTCTCAGGCGCGTCTTCGGTCATTGCCCGGGTCATCGTCTTCCACTCGGCCAGCGGATCCGTCGCCGGGTCGACGGGCCTCCAGACATCGCGGCTCTCCGGAAGGACTCCATCCTTGTCCCCCCACAAGCTCAGCGGGACAAGGGTGTATTGGTCCTGCAACCCGTGCACGGCCGGCAGGTCGGCCTGACCGTCAACCAGCGTGCGGCCGAGGATCAGCACGCCGTTGGTCCTCGACGGGGCCAGGGACTGCACATCAGCGGGGAGCGTCCCATCCCACTCCGGGCCCACGATGGCAAAGTTCCCTGCACTACCACCGGTGGTGCGCTTGCCCACATAGGCGAAATTATCAGAGTCAATGCCCGCCAGCTCGAAGGTGAAATAGCGGTCGCCCATCTCAGGATGGGCAAGGATCACCGGTTCCTTCGTTACATCGACCCATGCGATGGAATACAGGGTGTCGTTGTTTGGCGACCCGCCATCGCGGTACTCGGCTGTAGCCAGGTCCCGCACATTGTAGAAATGGTTCAGCGGCGCATAGGGCGTAATGCTGCCCGGCGGCTTCGGTACCGTTACCCAATTCCAGCGGAGGGTGGGCAAATACACGTAGGGAAAGCCGAAAACATAGGCCTGCACACCGAGGGTGTAGGCGTACTGTTCGTGCCAGTCGGGCTTAAGAGCCGCATCCTGGGCGTTCGACAATGTCATCACTTCCGTCCGCCAAGTTAACGCTACTGCGTGTGGTGGGGGAGCCGGTGGATCGGCCTATGTCGGTCATTATGGAGCGGCCGGATCGTTACCGGCGTTGAGAATGCTGCAATCCGGGTGGGAATTTCCAAAGTCTGCAGTGACTGCGGGCCACGGACCAAGGGCTCGTTCGACACTAGACCAGTCTCGACCGCGATGGCGAGCCGCTGCGGTAATTCCACAGTGTAGACCCATATCGGTATGGAGTCTGTAGTACTTCGGGAGGGAGTTCGCGCTCCTGCAGACAGGACCACGTCCCTTCCATGATCAGCTTCTTCCAGGAGGCCGGGCGGAAGTACATACCGTCTGGATCGAGGCGCCGGTCGGGCGCTCTATGGCGCTCCGCTGCATCAATCCATTAGCCCAAAACACCGTGACAGTCGGGCTGGGAATGGCTACCATTAGGGCTTGAGGGCTGTCTGCGTGAGGGGTCGCGACAGCACCGCCGAGGTGATGGATACTACCTCCTGCCCTCTACTTATCTGGCCGCCATCCGGTTCTGAAGCTCGGTCTCGTGAACCACTTCATCAATGGCTGGCCGCTCTTCCTCCGCTTGTAAAAGCCGGCCACCGGGTCGGCAAAAGAGCCGACCCCTTTTCTCGGGTTCAATACGAAGAGGTACAAAGTCATGAACAGCGCACAACCCTCAACCACGACGGCCCAGGCCCGGTCCTCCATCAGCTCCGAGGAGGCCAGTGCCATCGGCCTCGATGCCTACATCTATTTTTATCCGCTCCTGTCGATGGACATCACCCGGAAGCAGATCACGAACATCGAACCCGGGAAGGGTTTCGGGGCTCCGGCGAACATGTTCGCCAACATCCCGGAGTATCCGCCCGCCGATTTCAAGGGCGTGGTGCGTTCGAACTTCGACACGCTTTATTCCAGCGCCTGGCTGGATCTGACCCGGGAACCACTGGTCATCTCCGTACCGGACACCGACGGACGGTACTATCTGCTGCCGATGCTCGACATGTGGACGGACGTGTTCGCCTCCCCCGGCTGGCGCACCACCGGAACCCGGGAGGGCAGCTTCCTCGTGGCCCCGCCAGGCTGGACCGGAACCGTTCCCGAGGACATGGCACACATCCCGGCACCGACGCCCTGGGTCTGGATTATCGGCCGCACCAAGACCGACGGCCCGCCGGACTACGACGCCGTACACAAGATCCAGGAGGGCTTCAAGATCACGCCGCTCTCGGAGTGGCGCCGGACACCCACGCCTGTCGCCGTGAAGTCGGACCCAAGCGTGGACATGAAGACGCCGCCGAAGGCACAGGTGGACGGCATGCCGGCCGGGGAGTACTTCGCCTACGCGGCCGAGCTGCTCAAACTGCATGCCCCCCACATCACCGACCAACCCATCATCGCGCAGCTGGAGAAGATCGGCATCGTGCCGGGTCAGAGCTTCGACATCAGCAC
>JAODMA010000321.1 GCA_025464545.1 Arthrobacter sp.
AGGAATTACCAAGAATGGCCTAGGATCGGGCGGCTACGTTGATCTCGGGTAGTGGCCCAACAATTCAGACGGAAGGGCCGCAAGGCTGCGGTAGCCCCCCGCTGCAGCTGGTTCCACCGTCCCCGAAACGGTGGAACCGGCTAAGGCTTCCACCGAAACTGTCACGGTGGGGGCGCTAATGTTCCGAAGAGTGTTAACCGGTTTTCGAGTCCGCTATCTCCACATGGAATCACCGGCAACGCTGAGCCACCCCGTATGGGCCCGCGCGGACTCAACAGGCCAAAAGGCCGGAAGCGTCGGCTCCCGGCCTTTTGGTCTTTTCGCTGCGCTATCGGTCAGCGGCACTGGCGGTCAAGCCCCACTGTCGGTCAACGCTTTCGCGCCCGGCATTCGGCCGGGAGGCCTTGACCGGCGCGCTGGAAGTCAGCGCTTCTTGATGTGCGCCACCGGGTCGGCGTGGGTGTCCGCGATGTTCTTGGACTTCTTGTCGGCCCGTTTTTCCTTGATCGTCTTGACCGGCTTTTTGGCCTGGTTCTGGTGTGGAGTTTTGTCAGGCATTGCGCCCTCCTAAGGCGGAGGGGCCGGGGTGGCCCCGTGCTCTTAAGTTACGCCTCCGGCACCGCAACGTCCACGATGCCTACGAAGCGGCTGCCCACGCCCTCGTACTCGCTGCGGACCAGCCCTGCGGCGACGCCCGGGACCTCGTAGGGAGCGTGGTGGGCGCAGCAGACGTAGGTGAATTCCGGCCACCACTTCTTAGGGCGGGCCGCTTCGGAGAACCCGCAGACAGCGCAGGTCAGCTGCACCCAGACCGGACGCTTGCCCGTGCGGTTCGCCTTCGACTGGACCAGCCACTGCGGCGGGTTGTCCAGGAGCTCACCCAGTTCGGCGTCGGTGAGCCGGGAAGGAATGCCGTGACGGTGTGCCATCTCCAGTGGAATATCGAGGATCTGGGCTGCTTCACGTCGGGTTACCATCCTTCAACTTTACGGGACCCGGGGACCCGGGCGCCGCGGTGTTAGGCCGGTCACAGGGCGAGGCCGAGCGCGGCGGCTGCGAGTCCTGCCAGCAGATTGACGGCCACGTTAAGCGCAGCGGCACGGTAGCGGGCTTCGCTGACCAGCCGCACCGTGGCGGTGGTCCAGGAGCTGAAGGTGGTCAGGCCCCCGGCGAGGCCGGCGGCGAGAGCGGCGTGCCATTCGGGACCCAGCCCCAGCCGGCCTGTCACACCGATGGAGACGCCGATAAGAAAGGATCCCGCGACGTTCACCGTCAAGGTTGCCCAGGGCCAGTGCGGCCGCGGCCCGGGACGGTGCGCGAACCAGGAATCGACGCCGAATCTCAGCAGGGCCCCGGCGACCCCGAAGACGCCGACCAGCAGAGCGGTGATCATTCAGCCACCGGCTCTCAGCTCGTCGAGCGCCTTGCCGGTCTTCCAGCCGGCGGCTGCCGCCCCGAGTCCCAGCACGAGGGAGAGCCCAAGATAGGCGAGCCAGGTGCCGTGCGATCCGCCGCGGAACTGTTGGTCCACCGAGAAGACGACCGCCGAGAAGGTGGTGAAGGAACCCAGGAGCCCGGGTCCCAGTCCGGCGCGGAGCCAGAAGGCGGTCCTGGGCCTCGCGATCCAGAGCGTGGTCAGGGTGGCAAGGACAAAGCTGCCGACGACGTTGATCACCAGGGTGGTCCACGGTACGGCGCCCGCCGCCTCAGGAAAAGCAAGGCCGGCACCGTAGCGCAGCTCCGTTCCCAGCAGGCCCCCGGCTGCAACAGCTGCCCAGGCCCGCCAGTCCGGCCGGGCGGGGCGGGTGCCGGCCCTGGCCTTGCTCAGCGTGCCTGGCATTCAGCGCTCTTCGACGCTGCAGCCCGCGTGGGCCACCTCGCTGTGGACCCACAGAGCCGAGGCGACCTCCTCGGCGAGGTCGACCTCACGCCCGCCGGGGCCGGAGCCGATGCGGACGACCATCGCACCGCCGAACGGCCGCCGGCCGATGACCTCGATGGCCGCGTCCAGGTCGATCTCCTCGGCCGCAAGGTAGCGCAGCAGCTCGGGGTTCTCGTCGCTGATCCTGGTGATCCGGCCGGTGTGGCCGTCGTCAAGCTCGTTCATCCGGTTGGCCGCGGGCATCAGCACCGAGCCGTCAGCGGCAGGAATCGGGTCGCCGTGCGGGTCCCGCACCGGGTTGCCGAGTTTGGCGGCCATCCGCTCGATGAAGGTGTTTGAGACCGCGTGCTCCAGGAGTTCCGCTTCATCGTGGACCTCGTCCCAGCGGTATCCCATCTCCTGGACGAGGAAGGTTTCGATCAGCCGGTGACGCCTGACCATCAACAGGGCCAGCCGGACGCCGTTGGCCGTCAGCGTGATCGCACTGTAGGGCTGGTGGTTCACCAGGCCCTGGTCCTTGAGCTTGCGGACCATTTCGGAAACCGAGGAATTGGCAACGCCGAGCCGTTGGGCCAGTTGCGAGGAGGTGATGGGCTTGTCCTGCCACTCAGTGAAGGAGTAGATGACCTTGACGTAGTCCTCGATGGAGGAGGATGGAGGGCTGGTCTTCACAGCCACAAGCCTACCGTTCGCGAATCCGGCAGAGCGATCATTGTCCCGCAACAGGGCCGGTAACAGTCAGACCCGGACGGCGCGCCAGCTCTGGGTCAGGTAGGGGAGCGGAAGCACCTCGTCGGGGTCGTGACCGAGATGCTCGTGCAGGTACCAGCCGAGGTTGGCCAGCACTTTTGCCCGCGTCGCCTCGCCGGCGCCAAGATAGTAGCTCCGGGATTTCGTCAGTTCCAGAATCTCGGCAGTGCTCACCTGATCTTCCCAGCGGGTCAGATGGCTCTCGAGGCCGGTGAACTCGGGTCCCAGGGGCGGCTTGAAATGAGGTTTGTGGACGTCGCCGGCATGCATGATCCGTGAGAGCCGGTGAACCCACGGAACCGACGTGTCCAGCTGGTTCCAGATCAGCCCCAGGACGCCGTGCGGGCGGAGGATCCGGGCGGTCTCGGTGCTGGCCCGGAGCGGGTCGCACCAGTGCCAGGCCTGTGCGACCGTCACCAGGTCGAAGGCTTCCGCGTCCAGCCCGGTGTCTTCGGCGGTGCCTTCGACGGCGGCCACGCCCGGCAGTGTCCGCCGGAGCTGTTCCAGCATGTCGGCGGAAGGGTCGACGGCGACCGTGTGGAGCCGGCGTTCGACCAGGAGGGCGGTGAACTTTCCGGTCCCGGCCCCGATGTCAGCTGCGTCCTTGGCGCCGGCGGGGATCAGCCAGTCGGCCGACGCGGCAGGATAGCCCGGCCGGACGCGCTCGTAGTGGGCCCCGCCGTCCTGGAAGCTCTGCCCGAGCTCCTGCCTGCGCTCGTGGTGCAGCTTGGGACCACTGTGCAGTTTCGGGCCCCTGTGCAGACTGTGCAGTTTCACCTTTCGAATTTACCGCATCCGGACCGGCCGCGTTTCCCGCCTTAGTCCACCACGGCGCACGGCGCGGCGCCGGCGGTACCCGGGGTGTTCGGTGCCCAGTGCGGGTAGCTGCGGTTGTCGTTCGACGGAACCCACCGGCCCGCGTCGACTACATAGTCCCAGCCGAGGCCGGTCTGGCGGAGCTCCTGGATTCCGGCGAGGAGCCGCTGCGCGTCCTCGAGCCGCGAGCCGAGGCCGAAGCTGGCCCGCAGCGAACCGGAGGGCAATCCCAGCCGCTTGAGCAGCGGGTGGGCGCAGAACCGGCCATCGCGCAGGCCGATGCCGTGTTCCGCGGAGAGGTAGGCGGCCACCAGGCCGGCGTCGTAGCCTTCCACGGAGAAGTTGACGACGCCGATCGTGCCGGCGCCCTGGCCGGTGTCTTCAGCGTCGGTGTCCGAGAAGATCTGGTGCACCGTCACGCCGTCGATCCGCCGAAGCCCCTCCACGAGGAAGGAACGGATCGTGTTCTCGTGGGCGTGCCACTGTGCCTGGTCCAGGGCCGCGACCACCTGCGTGGCCTTGGCCAGGGTGGCGGCGCCCAACACATTGGGCGAACCGCCCTCGTGCCTTGCCGGACCGGTGGTCCAGCTGACGGTGTCGAGCCGGGCGTCGCTGACCGCGCCGCCGCCGGCCAGGTGCGGGGTGCCGGCGTCGAGCCAGTCGGGCCGTCCCACCAGCACCCCGGCGCCGAACGGCGCGTAGAGCTTGTGGCCGGAAAAGGCGAGGTAGTCGACGTCGTCCGCGGAGATGTCAATGCGCCGGTGCGGGGCAAGCTGGGCGGCGTCCACAACGATCCGGGCCCCGTACTCGTGGGCCAGGGCGGCCAGCGCGCGAACCGGCAGGATCTCGCCGGTTACGTTGGAAGCGCCGGTGACGGCGAGCAAGCTGATGCCGCCGTCCGCTAGCTGCTCGCGCAGTTTCTCGAGGGTCTCCGCAATGGTCGGGGCGGCCACGACGCTGCGGTGCGGCACCGTCTGCCATGGCAGCAGGTTGGCGTGGTGTTCGATGTCGAGGTAGAGGACCTCGCCGGTGTGCAAACCGTTTTCGACCGGCAGGCAGCCGGCCAGCAGGTTCAGCGAGTCGGTGGTGTTGCGGGTGAAGATGACGGAGTCGTCAACGCGGCCGCCGACGAACTCACGGACGATGTTGCGGGCGTTCTCGTAGACCGAGGTGCTGATCTGCGAGGCGTAGCCGGCGCCGCGGTGGACGCTGGCGTAGAACGGAAGGATCTCGTTCAGGTAGGCCGACACCACGGACAAGGCGGGGGCGGAGGCTCCGTAGTCCAGGTTGGCGTAGCGGATGTGGCCGCCCTGGATCAGCGGTGCCTGGATCTCCGCTCCGGTGACCGCGGCGAGCGGCCGACCGGCAACCGCGAAGCGGTCGGGAAGTGCCGTCCCGGACGGGGAGCCGAAACCGGGGGTGGCGGGGAAAGTTGCAGTCGTCATGGGACCTCGCTCGAAAAAGGACCCCGGGCACCGGGGTTCCGCGCTTGCCGGGTCCGTTCCGGACCGGCCAGGTCGTCACCCGGGGCACCCCACCGCGAATGGAGGGTTGCCGGCCAGCAAACCGGGGTTTTGCGCTGGCACTCGTGACCTGGATAAAAGCGTAGAAATGGCGCGGACGCAATCACGGAGCAAGATCTGGTCGACGAGCTTGGGAGCGACCGGCAGTCGGAAGCG
>JAODMA010000441.1 GCA_025464545.1 Arthrobacter sp.
CCTTATCCCCGGACGCCCCTGCGCCCGTTGCCCGGCCGTCGGGGCCCGGCTTGCCGGTGATCTTCTCGTAGGCCGAGACGTTGTCCACCGCCGTGCCGTACTTGGGGAGCAGGGCCGAGCCGGCCACGGTGCTCGCAATCAGGGCATCGCTGCTCGGGCCCATCACGGATTCCGGCGCCCGAAGGCGGGTCAGGGCCACCGGAGTGGGGGCGCCCTTCTCGTTCATGACGGTGATGACAGCCTCGCCGATGCCCGCCGAGGTGAGCGTCTCTTCCAGGTCGTAGTCACTCATCGGGAAGGTGGACACGGTCGCCTTAAGTGCCTTGGCGTCTTCAGGTGTGTAGGCCCGCAGGGCGTGCTGCACGCGGTTGGCAAGCTGCCCCAGTACGTCGGCCGGGACGTCCTTCGGCGTCTGGGTGACAAAGAAGATCCCGACGCCCTTTGAGCGGATCAGCCGCACGGTGGTGGTGATGGCCGCCAGGAAAGCTTTCGAGGCGTCGTTGAACAGCAGGTGTGCCTCATCCAGGAAGAACACGAGCTTGGGTTTGTCCAGATCGCCGGCCTCGGGCAGTTCCTCGAAGAGATCCGCCAGCAGCCACATCAGGAAGGTGGAGAAGAGCATCGGCTTCGTCTGCAGCGTGGGCAGCTCCAGGCAGCTGACGACGCCGCGGCCGTCCGGGGCCGTCCGCATCAGCTCAGCGGTGTCGAACTCGGGTTCGCCGAAGAACTTTTCCATGCCCTGCGCTTCGAGCGTGATGAGTTCCCGGAGGATGACTCCGGCGGTGGCTTTGGAGAGCCCGCCGAGTTCCTTGAGTTCGTCCTTGCCTTCGTCCGAGGTGAGGAACGCGATGACGGCGCGCAGGTCCTTCAGGTCGATCAGTTCGAGGTTGTTCTTGTCCGCGAAGTGGAAGACCAGCTGGAGGCTGGATTCCTGCGTGTCATTGAGCTCCATGATGCGGGAGAGCAGGATGGGTCCGAAGGACGTAACGGTGGCGCGGACCGGGATGCCGTTGCCGTCGCCGCCGAGGGCACGGAATTCCACCGGGAACGTCTTCCCGGACCACGGCTGGCCGATGCTCTCGGTGCGGGCCAGAAGCTTCCCGGTGCCGGTGGCGGCGGTAGCCAGCCCGGACAGGTCGCCCTTGATGTCGGCAAGGAACACGGGCACCCCGGCGGCCGAGAGCTGTTCGGCCATCATGTGCAGGGTGACGGTCTTGCCGGTGCCGGTCGCGCCGGCCACCAGGCCGTGCCGGTTCATCATCGACAGCGGTAGCCGGACGGGAGCGTCCTTATGGAGTTCGCCGTCGATGATCGCCGCGCCCAGCTCGATCGTAGGCCCCTCGAGGGTATAGCCCTTCTGGATCGTGGCGACTTTGTCTGCAGTGGATTTGATGGCCATGCCGTTAGCTTAGCCGGGTCCGGCTGCCCCGGACCCGGCTGGGCGGCGCTGTTGCCGGGCGCCCATCGCCCGGCACGGACAACTCCTGCGCAGTGGTCCGGGCGCTATTCGGCGAGGGCCGTGAGGACGGCCTTCGCGACGTCCTCACTGGACTGCGGGTTCTGCCCGCTGATGAGGTTGCCGTCGCGGACCACGTGCGACGTCCATGCCGCACTGTTCTCCACGATCGCGCCCTTGTCCCTCAGCGCATCCTCGACGAACCACGGCGTGTTGGGGCCGGTGCCGCCTTTGAGTTCCTCCTCATTGGTGAAAACGGTGAGGCGGCGGCCCGCAAAAGCGAACGAGCCGGAGTCGTCAACGGCGCTAAGCAGGGCTGCCGGACCGTGACAGAACGGCGCAATGACCTTGCCGGCCGTGTTGGCCTCGACCAGTAGGCTGCCCAGGTCTGCGTCCCGGTAAAGGTCGGTCATGGGGCCGTGGCCACCGGGCAGAACGATGGCGTCGTAGCTCGCGGGGTCGACGTCGGCCAGCGCCAGGGGCGCGGATAGCTCGGTGCCGATGTCCGCCAGGTACTGCCGGAAGCTGTCGGCACGGTCCTGCCCGCCGGCGGACTCGGCGGCGAGGCTTACCTCGTCGACCGTGGGCTTCGCGCCGCCCGGGGTCGCCAGCCGGACAGTGTGCCCGGCATCGAGGAGGGTCCGGTGTGAAACCACCAGTTCCTCGGCCCAATAGCCAGTGGGGTGTTTGCTGCCGTCGCGCATGGTGAGGGAATCGGCGGCGGATACGACCATCAGAATGTCAGCCATCGTTGGCTCCTGTTCTGCCGGCCCAGGGCCGGCGGCTAGTTAAAGGCGGCAGGGTATAACGGCGCAACTCCGTAAGCCTGCTCGGTATTCCTTCGGAAGTGCCCGCGGTGGCGGGTTTTCGGGCCGCCGCGGAGCTTTCTGCAGTACCCTTGGGCATGCCCACCTCCCTGTTCAAGAAGCTTGCGTCCCTTGCCGTCACGCTTGGCCTGGTCCTGCTCGGGGCCGGACCGGCAGCCGCGGCCCCGCCGCGGGCTTCCGACCCGGCGGGCATTGACGTGTCCTGGCCGCAGTGCGGCAAGACCCTTCCCCAACGGCCAGCCTTTGCCATTGTCGGCGTAAACAACGGCCTGGCCAACACCACCAACCCGTGCCTTGCGGCGCAAATGGCGTGGGCGGGCACGGCCAAGACGCCCGCCGTGACGTCGCAGCCCCGGGTGGCGCTCTACGTCAACACGGCCAATCCCGGACTGCAGGGCTCCTGGTGGCCCACCTCGAACACATACAAGGGCACCCGCGTGGCGAACCCCTACGGGAACTGCGCGTTGCGGGTCTTCAAAGCCTGCTCGTACATGTACGGCTACGCGAAGGCCTACGACGACGCCACCGTCCGTGGAGTCAGCAAGCCCGCGACCTATATGTGGTGGCTCGATGTGGAAACCGAAAACAGCTGGCAGAGCGACAAGGCAGCCAACGCGGCCGTGCTCGAGGGCATGACCGCCTACTTCCAGAAAATCGGTGCCCGCGTGGGTATCTATTCCACCGGCTACCAGTGGCGGCAGATCGCCGGTTCCGTACCCTCCACGAGCCCACTGGCAGCCCTGCCGAACTGGCTCGCGGGTGCGTCGTCGTTGACCGGGGCCAAAGCGAACTGTTCCCTTCCCGGGCTGACGCCCCGCAGCCGCGTGGCCATGACGCAATACGTCTCCGGCGGGCTTGACTACAACTTCTCGTGCCGCTGAGCGACTGACCCGCCGGACGGCATCGATCGAGGGCAATCAGCCGGTGCAGAAATAACCCGGGTACCGCCGTCGTTGTGATTGTTGTGCGTCTGCTGCCAACCGGTGCGACGCCTGACAACATTCCGCTACGAAGGGCCGGCTTTTTCCGTGACTGTACCGCTTTCCATTCTTGACCTGGCAACCATCGGCAAGGGCCAGACGGCGGCAGAGAGCTTCGCGGGAAGTGTGGCCATGGCCCAGCTCGCCGAGAAGCTGGGCTACCGGCGGGTCTGGTATGCCGAGCACCACAACATGTCCGCTATTGCCTCCTCGGCCACCAGTGTGCTCATTGCCCACATCGCCGCCCACACCGAGAGCATCCGGCTCGGCGCCGGCGGGGTGATGCTGCCGAACCACTCGCCGCTGACCATCGCCGAGCAGTTCGGCACGCTGGCGACGCTGCACCCGGATCGGATCGATCTAGGCCTGGGGCGGGCTCCCGGCAGCGACCAAAACACCCTGCGTGCCCTGCGCCGCGATCCGATGTCCTCGGAAAGCTTCCCTCAGCACGTCCTGGAACTCCAGGGTTACTTGAGCGGCCACACCCGCATCCCCGGCGTGGAGGCAACCCCCGGCAAGGGCACCAACGTGCCGCTGTACATTCTGGGCTCTTCCCTGTTTGGTGCCCGGCTCGCCGCCCAGTTGGGCCTGCCGTACGCGTTTGCGTCGCACTTCGCCCCCAACGCGCTGCAGGACGCGGTCGCCCTTTACCGCCGCGAGTTCAAGCCCTCCAGGCAGCTCGATGCCCCGCACGTGATCGCTGGCGTCAACGTGATTGCGGCGGACTCGGCTGCTGAGGCCCAGTCCGCGTTCCGCGAGACCCTGCGCGCCCGTGTCTCGCTGTTCTTCGGCAATGGCCGGGTGTTCAGCGATGACGAGGCGGACATGATCCTGGACTCGGCGCAGGGCCAGCACGTGGGCCAGATGATGAAGTACTCCGCCATCGGCACTTCGGACACCGTGCTGGAGTACCTCGACGAGTTCACCGCCCACGCGGACGCCGACGAGCTGATCGTTGCGCACCAGAGCACCGGAGTCGAGGGTCGGCTGCGCTCCGTTGAGCTGGTGGCCCAGGCCGCAGGCCTCGTAAGGGACTAAGCGCCTCCCGGGCGAAGACGAAGGCCCCGAAAATGCCCGGCCCCGGATCGCCGGTGCCGGGCGGACAAGTCGTTGACTTCGTAGGGGCGTGACCCTACGGTTAAGCCCTCTAGGCGGTCGGCGACGTCGGTTGCCTGGCCGTTATACGCCGCCGTCGTGACATCGGCAGTCGTTACACCCGCATTCCGGGATGGTTTGGAAAATTCCAGGGGCAATCTTGAAAATCAAGGCCACCGCTGCAGCCACTGTAATGACCCTGTTAGTCATGGTCGGCCTCATCCAAGGTGCCTCGTCCCCGGCATTGGTCTCCGGTCCGGCATCGGCCGCCGGACAGTCATCCACGGCGCTGGACGGCCCGCAGCCGGCGTCGGGCACCGGGACGACGTATTACGTCAGTGACGCTGGCGATGACAGCAATGTAGGGACTTCGGTGGAGGCCCCCTGGAAGTCGCTCTCGAAGGTCAACGAGATCGTTTTGAAACCGGGGGATTCCGTCAGCCTGCGCCGGGGTGACACCTGGAACGGCGGCATTGTTGTCGACGAGAGCGGAACGGCTCGAGCGGCCATCACCTTGAACAGTTACGGAAGCGGAAGTCTGCCAACGATCGTGGTGGGTCAGACAGGAAGCTGCGTCCGGGTTAATGGCGACTTTGTCACGGTGGACGGAGTGCGGGCAGAGGGATGTGGCTACTCGGGTTTCAGCATCTATGGTGACCATGGCGTCGTGAAGAATGCCGATGCGGTTAACAATGCGGCCGGCATCCAGGTTGGCAAGGGCTCCGATTTCGGCAAATATACGAATAACACCCTGACGGGCAACAACATCATGAACGTCAACACACCTGGCGTAAGTTGCGGAACCCCGGGCGCCGTCTACTGCAACGACGATTCCGGGGCATTCGGGGTGCTGATCAACGGTAGCGACAACGAATTTTCCGGCAACACGATCACCGGCTCCACGGCGACCTCCTACGATTTCAGTCACGACGGTGCAGCCTTTGAAATCTTTAATGGCAGCCGCAACAAGATCCACCACAACGTGTCCGTGGACAACAATGTTTTTTCCGAGATCGGGCGGTCCAACGGAACGGCTGACGGCAACACCTTCAGCTACAACCTCATCCGCGCTAGCTGCGGCGTCGCATGTTCCCAGGCCACCGGGCTGATCGCCCGCGGCCCGACTTCTTCCTTTGGCCCGACCAACGACACCGTCTTTGAACACAACACCGTCTGGTTGGACGGCGCTGAATCCAAGGCGGTGGTCTGCCACGCATCCTGCCCTTCCTCCACGGTGATCAGGGCGAACATCCTGGTGGGCATGAGTAACTCCCTGTGGATGGACGGCTCCGGCTGGACCGAGACCCAGAACGTCCTCAACGGCCCCACCAACATATCGCCGAGTGACAGCTCCAGCACCGCTCCGGCGCGGTTCGTGGACGCGCCCGCTGACCTGCATTTGTCGACGAACAGCCCCGCGATCGACCGGGCCGGCCCAAGCCCCGCCGGGCTGGACCTCTCCGGGAAATCAATACCGCAAAACGGCGACTGCGCCGGAACCAGCGCGGCTGATTCGGGCGTCTACGAGTACACCGCCCCGAACTGCTGACCCGTCTTCCGGTACCGGTACGATGACGGCCTTGGGCCGACCGGCCTGCTGCTGGAGGAATACGATCCGGGCACCGAAACGCACCTCGGCAACCACCCCCAGGCCTAT